>JBDTUE010000115.1:0-12967 GCA_040007895.1 Saprospiraceae bacterium
TAGAAACACCGGAGATTACAATTATCTGTGAGTGAGATGCGGAGATAAGTATGAGTGCGGCCGTGAGTATCCTGAATCATGATATAAAACTATGCAGCGGATTTTTTAATACTTTTATTTGGCTTCCAAAAAACTTTGATTCCTTTGGCTTTGAATTTTTTTCTCGCTTGTGCAAGATCATACTTTTTTTGTACAGTCAACCAAAACTCTGCCCCGGTATTTGGAAATGCTATTTCCAGCCTCAAGGCCATTTCAGGCGTGACACTTTGCCTGCAATTAATGAGCGCAGATAAGGTCTTCCTGGTAATACCAATACCTGCAGCAATTTCAGTTATCGAAATATTTTTGCCGGTTTCTTCCCTAATTCCTTCTATAGTATCCAGGATTAATTCTCCTGGATGTGCTGGATTGAACAACTGCATACGTTTTGTTTTTAATGATAACCTTTATAATCTATTTCCGAAACGTTTTCTCCGTCTATTTTAAAAGTTATTTCCCAATTTCCTGATATCATGACAGATAAATACCCACTTAAAGTTCCTTTCAAAGGATGAAAATTATAACCCGGTACATCCATTTGTTCTGATTTACTTATTGATGACAATCTCGATAATACATTTTTAATTTAATACCTGTGATGATTAGCAATGTCCTTTGGATCCCCTCTAATTGCAAACCTGGCAAGTTCTTTGTGTTTGTAGCTAACGATCACAGCGCAAATGTAACGTGATGCGTGTCAAGTTTCAACTTATTCTCTATGTCATCTAAGTCATAGAAGTGAAGGGGTGACTTCTCCCGAAGGGATCCTATGGAAAGTCACTCTTTCACTTTAATATGTAGTTTACCTGATAAATTGATCTACATTTTCAGCTGTAATCTTTAACAGCCCTGTATTGATAGTAAACGGAATATTAGTAATACCTGCTTTTCGATCATCTGCAGCAAGGCGATTGGTTTGGTGTACCATATCGTATAAAAACTCCGCTCCATACCATGTAAAGAGTTCGCGTTTCTGTCCCACCAGCATTTGTATTACTCCATCACGAACCAATTGCAAATGTTCCGGTTCCCAATCCACTGTAGTGATTTTTACTTTACCTACTTTGTCAGCCTCGCGTACAGCAAGAGCTATACCTGGTCCTGAATTGGAATCAAATCCACAGACTCCTGCCAAATCCGGAAAAGCGGTCAGGACATCTGCAGTAATCTTTGCCGCTTCCTCGACATTTGCTTTATCATCATATTTACCAATGACTTTGATCTCGGGATATTTTTTTAATACATCAAGAAGTCCTTTAAATCCTGCTTCCATATTGGCGAGTCCGAGGATACCCATATAAGCTATTTTACCTTTACCATTGATTAGTTTGACCATTTCTTCTCCTTGCAATCGACCGATCTCATACCAATCTGTTCCTAAAAAAGCATGATGATGTGACTGTGGTATGTCGGAATCATATACTACCGTAGGAATACCTGCTGCGACTGCTTTATTAATCACCTGAGCTATTGCCGGATCAGTACCATTGATTAATAATCCGGAAGGTCGTGTACCGATCACCTCTTCGATGGTATTGATTTGCGCCTGTACATCCCATTCAGCAGGTCCAAGTATAGATACTTTTACTTTTTTCTCTTTCCCCCATCGAATGAATGCAGCCTGATCATGATTGACATACATAGGCATCGTCACTGCTGTAGTGACCATCACATATTCTTCATTCGTATTTAAGCTATCTGCTGTTGATTCAATGGATATTGATTTTACTCCTGAACTTGTACGAGGTGGCAGGTCACAGGAAATGATAAAACAGAGAAATGTATAGATAGAAAGAAGGCAATGTATATTTTTCATTGGAAGATCAAACAGTTTTTTATAGTTCTAAGGTTATGTAGGATTAAAGGATTAATTAAACGAAGCGGCATATTTTTTTTGCAACGCTTTATCCAGCCAAAGAGTGCTGATCAGGATAATACCTAATATGATATCCTGCCAATAGCCTGATACCCGGGCGATCACCATAATATTAGCTACGATACCCATAAATAAGGCACCTAATAATGCCCCCGGAATTTTACCATATCCTCCATTTAGACTGGCACCGCCTAAGATTACAGCCGTGATTACTCTCAATTCCAACCCTCTTCCAACGGTAGGCAAAGCAGATCCCAATCGTGAAGACAATAAAATACCTGCAATCCCCGCCAGGCCTGCAGAAAGAATGAATGCAATCATTTTCATTTTTTTTACCTGGATACCGGATAATTCAGCCGCTTTTTCGTTACCTCCGATATAATAATACCTTCTGAAGAAAATCGTTTGCGAAGTCAAAAATGTAAACAAGAGTACAGTGATCAACATATACCATACCGGCATCTGAATACCTAACAATTTGGATTGACTTATTGCATTGAACCAATACGGAAGATTTGAGATTCCTGCTCCACTCGTCATCAACGCTAAACCTCTTACAATGCCCATCATTGCCAAAGTCTGGATCATAGGATTGATACCTTTATAAGCGATCAGGTAACCATTGATCCATCCAAGACCGATACAGGCAACTAAGCCAATTGATATACTTAAAGCAACAGGAAGATGTAAAAAATACATTAAGTAAGCTGTAAGACAACCTGCAAATGCAGCCATAGATCCTACCGACAAATCGAATGCACCTGAAATTAATAATAACATCATTCCTACAGCGACTATGGTATCAATAGACAGGTTCAGTAAGACCTGGCTAAAATTTTGGAATGTAAAAAAAGTACCCGGAAAGAAAAGGCTGGCTACAATGCATATTAAAATTAATAGCACCAACAAGGAATAGATTCGATCTTCAATTAATTTTTTTATCATGTTCATTCGTTGGATGCCAGGTTAATAATTTTTTCTTCCGTTGCTTCGTGTGCTGAAAATTCACCTGCAACGTTGCCATTTTTTATAACTAAGATTCTATCACAGATACCTAGTAGTTCCGGGAGATCACTGGAGATCATCAGGATTCCTTTGCCTGCCTGTGCGAGCGATTGAAGCAATTCATAAATTTCAAATTTTGCACCGATGTCAATGCCGTGAGTGGGTTCATCTACGATCAAAAGATCAGGTGCTATATTCAACCATTTGGCCAAAACGATTTTTTGTTGATTACCTCCACTCAGTTCAATGACTTTCTGATGAATGCCTGTACACTTTATATTGAATTTAGCAATGGAGGATAAAGTCAATTGTTCTGCTTGTTTTCGTTTAAAATAGGATCCGTTAAAAAGTTTATCCGGATTTACTGATATCACATTCGACATCAAACTCATACCTTGAAATAAACCTTCTGATTTTCGATCTTCAGGTACATAAGCTATACCTTGATGTATTGCTTCAGCAACGTTTTGATTATTCAAGCGGTTATTTTTAAATATTATTTCTCCCTGGATGATGGGATCTACACCAAAAATCGCCCTTGCTATGGCAGTACGACCTGAGCCCACCAAACCCGACATACCAAGTATTTCTCCCCGTTTCAACAGGAAAGAAATATCCTTAAAACCCTGACCGGCGATCTTACGCACCTCGAGTAAATGATCATTCTGAACAAATGATAAAGATTTTATAGACTTTATCTCCCGACCTACCATTTTTTTAATCAATAGATCCATGGTCAACTGCCTCGTATCAAAACTACCTTGCTGCACTCCGTCTTTTAATATAGTGATGCGGTCTGCTAATAAAAACACTTCATCCAATCGATGACTTATATACAGAATAGATTTGCCTTCATTCTTAAGTCTGCGAATGATGGTAAATAATATTTTAGTTTCTTTTTCAGTGAGGGATGCGGTGGGTTCGTCGAGGATCAGGACCGTAGGATTTTTAGCCAGGGCTTTGGCTATTTCTACCATTTGTTGTTGCGGAGGTGAAAGGTGCCTTACCAATGTTTTTGGGTCTATGTCAAGATTCAATTGATCCAACAGAGCTTGCGTGTTTTTATAGAGTTCTTTTTTTTGAATGATGCCGAGTGAATTAATTGGTTGCAGGTTGGCAAAAATATTTTCGGCAACGGATAGATTGTCTACAAGGCTAAGATGCTGATGGACGGTAGAGATCCCTAACGAAAAAGCGTCTCTCGGAGATTTTATAGCTACTATTTTATTCTCAATTGAAATGATTCCACTATCGGGTTGAAGATTGCCGCTAAGGATATGCATTAATGTGCTTTTGCCTGCTCCGTTTTCTCCACATATGGCCTGGATTTCACCTTGCACAATATTTAAATCAACTTGTTTAAGTGCCTGTACACCGGGATAGGATTTACTAATATGATGGAGTAAGATTCGGGTCATGAAAATATATCCATATTGATGAGTTGATGATTTCGGGCTGATGCATAACAAGCATGCACCAGCCGTACTGTTTTTAGATTATCAAGACCCGTAGTTTCTGCGGGAGCTATTCCTCTAAGCTCGTTCAAAATATTTTGATTGCAATCTACAATACTGGAATGTACTAACGAATAAGCCGGGTCTGCCCATGTGTATTCTTTTGGCTCAGCTTTGTATTTCGTAGTTCCTGTACGAGTGTTTACTTTGATTTCAAAATTGCGATCCAGCTGAATCGAACCATATTCACCGTCTATTTCTATAAAGGTTTGAGGAAAAGATTCATGTTCATGGATAGAAGCATAAGACATTTCCGCATAACAGGAGAGGCCATTCTTCATCTTCATCATCACATTGGCTACATCTTCACCTTTTATTTTTGGATTGACAGAAGCAGTATGACATAACAACGTGGCCACTTCTCCAAAAAGAAATCTACAGACATCTAAAATATGAGACCCTATATCGGTAAGAATAAATTCATCCAATGTAGCAAGGAAGGGTTGGTTTTCAAATACCGGAAATGCTGAGCAAAAGGAGACTCTTGATTTAAAGCTTTTACCTATAATATTAGTTTCAAGTAATTCTTTGACTTTTCGGATCGGTGATTGCCACCTCCAGTTTTCATGAATAAAGAAAGGCACATTGTTCCGTTTACACTCATTGACCATGTCCAATGCCTGGGATAATTTGGCTGCCATGGGTTTTTGACAGATCACTGCAATACCTTTTTTAGCAGCGGCATCGGTAAAAGAAGCATGCGTATCAACATCACTTATAATGTCTACAAAATCGAGTGATTCTTCATTTAGCAATTCCTCTACATTATCGTAGACCCGGGGAATATGATATTGATGTGCTAACAATTCAGCTTTAGCTTTAGTGCGGTTATAAAGCGCTACCAGTTCCACACCTTCCAACTCCATCCATGCCGGAATTTGATAGCGAGCCCAGAACCCTGTACCGATCACAGCAAAACGGAGTTTTTTTTCCTTATTCATTCAACACTACTTTGAAATATCAACCGGAACAGTTCCGGGTGCTCGGAATTTTTTTGAAGCATCATCAAGAACCAAGACCCAGTCCATGTATTTTTTTGGTGGTGCAAAGGATTGAATTCCATAGCCCTTAACTGATTTTATTTGTTTTGCCTTGCCTGATCGAACATCAAACCACCAGGCATTTTTTTTGTTGCCAGAGATCTTGCTTAGATCCACCATTATTGGTTTTGATTGCGGAAGATAAATCATCGCATATGAATTTTGTAGATCTCGGGTAGCCATTACCAAATCAAGATACGAGGTGCCGATTTCTGATTTGATCATGCTTTGATCGTTAATACGTGAAAAGTAGGGTCGTGACAACATCAGATTTTTAAGATACTGCATCTCACCACCTGCTTCTGAAAGCAACGCTTTTTTCCAACCAATAATAGTATCTCCAGGGTTGATGGGTGTGTAAAGATTTTTGTTTAGAAATTGCCAAACCTGATGATGTCCATATGTTACGCCACAAGCACCGGCAAACACGCCGCGGTAAATCCTGGCTCGTACATCATACGCATTAAAATAACCTCGCGCTCTTGTCCACTTGCCATCCCATGGATTGACAGGATGGTCTTCATAGCATGGTTCCATATCAAGTGTTGGCTTCTGTGGACTAAGTGCAAGATCCCGTATTACCAGGTTCCAGGATTCTGCGGTACGAGACCCGTGTCCAGATTGAAAAGCATTCATATCGAGCCAAGGCTCATCGTGAATATAACTAGAGGTAGAATATGATCCGCCAGAAGGATGGTAGGTAATAAATGCTTTTTGCCCAATGACATTTTCTATTCCTTTAGCCATAGCCCTCCAGATGGCCCGATCGTCCCCGTCTTTATCATTTCTTTTATAAACAGCTGGGCGGTCGCCGCCGAGGATCCAGATGATATTCCATTGCTTGGAATATCTGTTCGCAAGTATTTGTCCGTATTCTTCCGCATTCTGTGCATTAAATACAACCGGGCCTGCACCCCAGTCAGGGGTGACTTTATCTCCCCAAGTAGGAAGTAAGCCAATATACATTCCTTTCTCTGCAGCTTTGTGAATGATAAAATCAACATGATCCCAATAATCATATTGAACAGAATCAGATGGATCGTTTCCTGGAGTAACAGCAAGAGAAGTAGGGTCGTCGTTATTCAATGGGTAATCACCATATCGGTTGGGCTCCCGTATTCCATTCATTTCAGCTAGTGCGACCGCCTGGAGGACATTAAATCCTTGTTTGCTTCTGGTGTCGATAACCGATTCTACTTCTTCCCGGGTCATCCTATGAAATAATTCCCAATCGGTATCTCCCAACCAAAAGAATGGCTTACCATCTACAGATTGAAGAAATCGCTGATTTGGGCTTACCGATATTTGAGCATTCGCCAGATTCAAAAGGCAAATTGAAATAAACAGGATTGCATTTCGTATAACCATATAATTATGATTTTTATTTAGACTTATTACAATGGTCTTTTTGTCATGACCTCTACCTGGTACTTTACATGCTCCGGGTCCAGTACTTTTTTCCAATCTTCTTTAAAGATGAGTGGTTTGCCTATTTGAATGGCTTTGTAACAAGCATCGGAAAAGACTCCCCCAGGTATCTGATCGAAACATAATGCAAGATCAATATTGATATGGCCCATAAAAAAATCAAATGCTGCTTCACGAGGTACCCCTTTGGCTATGATATCATCCAATGCTTCGCGCATGGTAAACATCACTGCGCCGAGGAAAGTCTCCGCTAATCCGGGTTCGAGCAAAGCCATTTGTTGTACTGTGATTCGATGAGCCCTGGTGACAGGTGCATAAAATTTTTTGGCCAATGATTCACCAATGGCATAATGCTCTTCAGGACCCTGCACCAATGCACAGACAATAGCCTGCCGGGCAGTGATTCCACCAAAATAATCAAAATGATTTCTTCGATCTTCTTCCCAATTAAATACAGATGGATGAGTTGGATGCGTCACAAAATAAGTGATATCATCTCTTGAAGGTAAATGCCCACCTACAGCGGCTGCCGGATCCAGCGTGATGATAATACAACCAGATTTAAATCGATCCAAATAGCCTGAAGCTACAGTACCTATATGAATATCGGGTACAGCAAGAATCACTACATCCATTTGAGGAACGATAGTTTCATCGGAAATAGATACATTCTTTTCTTCCAATCTTTTTTTACCTGCCTCGCTGACTTCAAGATAATAGACCTCATAATCCTCAGCATTCTTGAGATTATCAGTAAGTCGGCAACCCATTTTGCCGCCTGCACCGATTATAGCTATTTTGAATAATGACATCGTCGTTTATTTATAAAGTAAATTTATACAGGAGTGAACAGATGCAGACTTTTTAAATATTGAATGCTTTGCTCAGCCCAGGAATATTCTTTTTCAATTAATGCACTTTGGTTTTCTTCCCAGGGTATCCATTGTTCCAAAACGGCACTCTGGCATTTTTTGAATGGTTCTAATCGATCGATGATCCAGGGCAATTGCATTTGACCTGTGCCCGCAGGTACGCCGTTTATAGTAAAGCCCATATTATGCCAATATCGTTGAACAATAAAATCTTTTATGTGGAGATTGACTGTATAGGGTGCAAGGAGATTGACCACATACTCGATTCCCTCTCCTGCTCCCATAGAGTTGACTGTATCAAGGCAGATACCAATAAAGTCATTATTTATTTTCCTCATGAGGTTGGCGAGTTCTATAGCTTTAAACCGATCATGGTTTTCGATGCCAAGAGTGATTTGATGTTCCGCAAATACGGGAGCCATTTTTTTTAATAGAATATAAACCTCATCGAGTGATGGTTTATAATCATCTCCGTCTATTACAAAACGCAATAGAGGTGATTCAAAGAACCGGGTGATCTGCAGATAGGTGTTTAGATGATCTTCAGTAAGCTTGCGGGCACCCACTTCTATGCGAAGTTTATGTTGAAGGGCTGATTCTTTTAACCTGTTTAATTGATCCTGAGATAATTGGTGTAAAGGCATATTATCTCCAAATTGAAGACAAGACAGATTTAGCTTAGCTGCAGTTTCTATAAGATTTAGTTCACTCATTTTATCATTTGATGTCTGGGTAGGAACACCGATAGACCAACCAAATGCAAAACTACTTAAGCCTAATATCATCTTCTTTTTATCTAATCGTAACGAACAAGATTACGACACATCCATAAAGGTTTTGTCCTCTAACTTGCTCATAGTAGATACTATTTTTGCAATTTGACTTAATTTTAATAAATTTTGGTATAAATATGATTGAATGATGCGACTACAAACTACCATCAGGCCAAGTTTTCTCAAAATAATCCCGCCACTTCAAAACTCTATCGTCATCAAAACGGATCTGGCTTTAGAAACTCCGTGGCATTTTCATCCTGAGATTGAATTATTGTACTGCATTAAAGGGAAAGGCACTTCTTTTATTGGCAATAGTATCAGAAGTATTGAAGAAGGGGAGTTATTATTATTCGGGCAAAATCTTCCCCACACAAGATTAAGTGACAAGAATTATTATAAGCAACATTCAAAGGAAAAACCAGAAGCAATCGTGATTCAGTTTTTAGAAGATTTTCTTGGACCGGCATTTTTTAATGTTATTGAATTCAAACATATCCGGGGATTGATAGATCGGGCCGCGCGTGGTCTGATCTTTCATGGTGATATCAGAAATAAAGTAATACATCAATTATTGAATATCCGGAATTCCTCGGGCCTTGCTTCTATTCTGGAGTTATTAAATATTTTAGACCTCCTCGCGACATCGGATGAATATTCCTATATTAATCCGATCCATTATAATATAGTCATCGAAGATAAATCAAAAGAGAAAATTAATAAAGTGTATGAATATACCGTACATCATTTTCGGGAAGTCATCCGCCTGGAGGAAGTAGCCACATTAACCAATCACTCCCTTTCAGCATTTTGCAGGTATTTCAAAGCACATACCCGAAAAAGTTATTTTCAGTATTTAATTGAAACGCGGGTAGCCTATGCTTGTGAACAAATCAGGGAAGCAGATCAGGATTTAAACCAGATATGTTATGCAAGTGGATTTAATAACCTGTCTAACTTTCATAAGCAATTTAAAAAAGTTACAGGTATAACCCCTAGTCAATATCGTCTCAAAAGTTTAAAAAAGAACAGATGATTGGAATTCATTAAAACGGGTTTAATTTTAGGCTTAAGAATTTAATTAATGCTACGAAGAAAATTTCTCCAAAACACATCCAGCGCATTCCTGCTTTTAGCGACCGGCCAGGTAGTAAAAGCCGAAGGCAAATGGTTAGATGATCTTCAATCTAAAAAATTAAGACTCCGTTTTGTAGTAGCTTCTGACGGACATTATGGGCAACCCGATACGGACTATGTAGGATTTTTTAAAACTATAGTTACCCGGATTAATGCAGCACATGCTGCCAATCCATTTGCTTTCTGTATGATCAATGGTGATATCATCCATGACGATAAAACACATTGTCCTGCGGCTAAAGCAGCACTGGATAAACTGAATTTAAAATATTATGTGAGCCAGGGAAATCATGATAAGCTTACACCGGTGGAATGGGAACAAACCTGGAAGATGCCGCTCAACCTTCATTTCAACATTAAGAAAAATAGTTTTGTCATTGCCTCTACCTCCAATGAAAAAGGCACCTATTTATGTCCGGATCTTGCATGGATGGCTACTACCCTTGAGACGTTGAAGCGACAAAAAAATGTATTTGTATTCATTCATATCAATCCTGTCAAACTGACTACAAATGCTGTTGATTGCCCGGAGCTATTAACACTGTTCACTAAATATAAAAATGTACGGGCTGTATTTAATGGTCATGATCACGATGAAGAAAAAATCAAACTAAAAGATAATGTACCTTTTATTTTCGATGCACATTTTGGAGGAAACTGGGGCACAGCTTATCATGGATATAGAATTGTAGAATTGTATAATGATAACACTATTGCTACCTGGGTGATGAAGGAGGAAGTAGAAGGATCTGAAATGAAAATAAATGAAGATATGATATAATGCCTTCAATCTATAGAATTCGTATCAGATCATTTAGCCAATACTTAATCATTAATTCCCGATACATGCATCAGGTAAATTGGTTAATCATTTTAGTAGTATTTTTTTTCTCTGCGAATGTCTCCGCTCAACCAGAAGATTTTCATACTAAAATCGATAACAAAGATTTTAATCCATCTTCATTAAGCTGGTATTCTTCACCTGCCGTTAAATGGGAAGAAGCACTTCCCGTGGGAAATGGAAGACTAGGAGCGATGGTATTTGGAAAGAATGGAGAAGAGCGGATTCAGTTAAATGAGGAGACTTATTGGTCAGGAGGCCCATATTCAACTGTGGTACCAGGAGGGTATAAAGTATTACCTGAGATCCAGCGATTGGTTTTTAGCGAAAAGTATTTGCAGGCCCATAATTTATTCGGTCGCCATTTAATGGGTTATCCCGTAGAACAGCAGAAATATCAAAGCCTGGCCAACCTGCATCTTTTTTTTGAAAATCAGGATTCAGTACAGGATTATAAAAGATGGCTGAATCTTGAGACGGGAATTGCCGGAGTTTCTTTTAGCTCAAAGGGTACCCGATACCTAAGAGAAGTGTTTGTATCAGCAATTGACCAGGTCATCGTCATTCGAATTACAGCGGATAAGCCCCATAGCATATCGCTTAAAGCCAATCTAAGAGGAGTACGGAATCAAACTCATTCCAATTATGCAACAGACTATTTTAGAATGGATCCGCTTGGTTCTGATGGATTGATACTCACCGGAAAATCGGCAGATTATATGGGTGTCACAGGTAAATTGAAATATGAAGCAAGAGTAAAAGCTTTAGCTGAAGGAGGAAAAATAAAAACGGATGGTGTCGATTTAATCATTGAGCATGCTGATGTGGTTACCTTATATGTTGCGGCTGCTACCAACTTTGTCAATTATAAAAACGTAAGCGCTGATCAACATCTCCGGGTAAACAATTATTTTAAAAAAATAGAAAACAAATCTTATCAGACAATAAAAGCCGATGCTCTAAAAGACTATAAAAAATATTATGATCGTGTTTCATTGAAATTACCTGTCCATGAAAATTCATTTCTTGCTACTCCTCAACGGATCAATAAAATTCAATCTTCTCCCGACCCGTCATTGTCCGCTTTGAGTTATAATTTCGGAAGATATCTAATGATTTCTTCTTCCCGTCCGGGCACACAAGCTGCCAATCTTCAGGGCATTTGGAATGATGATATGAACCCAGCATGGGATTCGAAATACACTACCAATATCAACACGGAAATGAATTATTGGCCGGTGGAAAGTAGTAATTTATCTGAATGCGCAGAACCCCTATTCGATATGATCAAAGATCTTACTGATCAGGGATCACAAGTTGCTCGCGAACATTACGGCGCTAAAGGCTGGGTCTTTCATCAAAATACAGATCTCTGGCGCGTCGCTGCTCCAATGGATGGTCCTACCTGGGGAACGTTTACTACCGGTGGCGCCTGGCTTTGCACTCATCTATGGGAACATTATCAATACACAAAGGATGGTGATTTTTTAAAACGGACTTATCCTTTAATGGAAGGGTCTGTTCAATTTTTTATTGATTTTTTGAAACCACATCCCAATGGAAAATGGTTGGTTACGAATCCATCTACTTCACCTGAAAACTTTCCGGATGGAGGTGGCAATAAACCCTATTTTGACGAAGTGACCGCAGGATTCAGAGAGGGAACTACCATCTGTGCAGGATCTTCTATTGATATGCAAATCCTATATGACTTGTTTGGTTACTTTATCGAGTCCTCAGAGTTACTTGGTAAAAAGAGTATACTTTATCAACAAGTAAAAGCTGCAAGAGAAAAATTAGTTCCCCCTCAAATAGGTAAAGATGGTTCACTTCAGGAATGGGCTGATGACTGGGCATCCTTGGAAAAAAATCATCGTCACTTCTCCCATATGTATGGATTGTATCCGGGTAAAATACTTTATGAAAAGAAAACTCCTGCGTTAATCGACGCATACAAAAAAGTGCTGGAAGAGCGGGGTGATGCCTCAACAGGTTTTTCAAGAGCATGGAAAATGGCTCTCTGGGCAAGATTAGGTGATGGTAACAGAGCGAATAAAATTTATAAAGGTTATATAAAAGAACAATCATGTATCTCCTTATTTGCATTATGTGGCAAATCGCTTCAGGTAGATGGAACCTTTGGCACGACTGCAGCTATTACGGAGATGTTGGTCCAATCTCAGGATGGGAACATAAAACTATTGCCTGCATTACCTGATGAATGGGCAGATGGTTCATACCAGGGGGTTTGCGTCAGGGGAGCATTTGAACTCGAATACTCCTGGAAAAATAAAATGATAACACAATTAAAAATAAAATCAAAGGCGGGAGGAATCTGCAGAATCGAATACAGTCATGGTCCGAAGATTAGTTGCAACGGGCTTCCTGTTGGATTCAAGAAATTGCCTCAAGGCATTATTGAATTTAATACCAGTAAAGGAA
>JBDTUE010000116.1:0-12962 GCA_040007895.1 Saprospiraceae bacterium
AGTATACTCAATTATAAAATGACCTAATATCCCCATTTTGGAACTTTTACAACGTAAAGATAAGATCGCAATAATGTTCAAAACAAGGACATGTTTGGCTATATTTGACATCACTATTATAAATTTTAATGCTGCGTAATTACTATAATTTGCTTAAAATCAATTATATATATGGATGATATTGGAAAACTAATTTCTATTTACAATCAAGCTAAAATATCAAAAAAGTTAAGGTTATTCGATCCTGAGGAAAATGATCATATCAGCTTATATAGAGATATGTTCAATTTGATAGAACGGAAAGCTGTTAAAAATGAAACGGAGTTAATTACTAAATTGTATGGCAACAATCCAGTTACCATATCGGCTTTTAAAAAAGTAAAAGAACGATTAAAAAATAAACTAATCAATATCATATTACTGGTAGATTTAAAAGAAGCGGGGTTATCAGACCGGTTTGCGGCATATTCTGAAGTAATAAAATTGCTTTTAATCGGGCGGGTCCTGATCAGTTCGAATGAGCAGAAACTTGGTGAGGTGATAATGGACGATGCTATGAAAATGTCTTTTAAGTATGACTTTTTAGATTTACAACACATCCTGTCAAAATTACTAGCTTCACAATATGGCTCCCTTTCCCAGGATTCAAAAAAATATATTCACTATAGTACCATTGCGTCTACTTCCCTGCAGGAATTGCTGGTAGAGTCTCAATTGAGACAAGCTAACAACGAATATTTTGCAATGAGGTTTAAATCGCTAACTAATATTAATAGCGACAAAACCAACTATTCAAATTTTATTAATCTATCGCTGGATGCTATTGGGAAAAGTAAAAATTCTGAAATAAGGAATTTTGCTTATGGCCTTTTATTAAATTGTTACATATACACAAAAAACAAATCGGAATATGAAGTTATTTCCAGGCAAAGCCTTAAGTTTTTCTTGTCAGAGAAAAAAATCGCAAACAATACTTTCAAAAAATTAAGTGCGGATATCATCAATGGATGTTTGCTATTGAGACTGTTTACGTTTTCAGATGAAATTTATGCCTCGTATGCGCAATATTTCAATAAAAAAGAACACAATTGGTACGTATTCTCTTATTACAGGGTAATTACTAATCTTCATGAAAAGAAATATGATACCGCTTATCAATTAATGAAATCAACTGTAGAGGCTCCTGATTTTAAAAAACAATTTGAATCCATGCAACAACATTTTAGAGTACTGCAGGCTTATTTTTATTTTTTACAATTGAATTCCAAAATTTCCAAAACTCCGGAGTCCGTCTTCAGGATCAAGAAATTCCTTAACGAAGTTCCGATGTTCAGTAAAGAAAAAAGGGGAATGAATATATCCATACTGGCAGTACAAATCCTCGTATTGATCATACAAAAACGAATGGATGAGGTAATGGACAGGATAGACTCCCTTAGCCTGTATTCCTACCGTTACCTACGTAAAAGTGAATTGTGGAGAACAAGTTGTTTTATTAAAATGCTTAGCCAGTTATCCAAATATAATTTTAACAAAAAATGGGCCAAATCAAGGATTCAGCCATATTACGAAAAATTAATTTCAGTGGATATCGGGGAATTTCCAGGTTCCGTTGAAATTGAGATCATTCCTTATGAAGATCTCTGGCAGATGATTCTTGAAAAGATTGACTAATATGATTTAGAGTAATGAATTTCACCTATAAATTAACAAACTTAAATTCTATTTTTAGCAAACTGATAAGGTATTGTTTATTTGTCTTTCATAAAAAGTCCTAATAGAAAATTAACCAGAAAAGTAAGTTGTCCACCAATAAATAATATAAACAGAACTTGTTTTGAGATCCCCATTAAGTTCACTTGTCTTTCGGTTCCAGAATGAAATGGTTTAATACCAATATATAGTACGATCATCATTAAAATTGTCGTGGAGATAGTAATAAGAATATGTATCCAGGTCATAGTCCTGGAATATAGAAATCTCCTGGTCAATACATAAGCCACCCAAAAGAATAAAAGAAGCAATGGAATTAACCGCACTAAAACCTCCATTGGAGCATTAAACATAACCTTAGCTTGAAAATCAATCTGGGCTATGGGAGGAAGGAAAATTGCAAACAACATAATAATAACTACAATCATCAACAATCCTTATGGCTTTCCTTTAAAACTAAAGATTGTTTTCATCCTATTTTGCAGTTAAGTTAAATCTGGTAATGTGGTTTTTCAGTATGTTCGAATTTTGAAATCTTCTTTAGATGAAAGCAACGTTACTTTATGAATAGAAATCACTTAATAATTCTTTGTTCCGGGGCTTTATTGATCCATTGAAATTAATATCGTTAAACGAGCAGAAAGATGAAGAATATTACAGCTATACAGTGAATTGTTACAGTGGTTTAGAAACAGATCGAGCCCTGTTTGGATTGGTCGATTACTTAAACTTAAAAGTTTTAAGTTAAAAAATTTAAATATTATAAATAAGCTTAATATGTTTGTATGGTAATATCCTTCTCATTATATATACTAAATTGATCACTTCACCTGATCCTAAGTTTTTTAAAAATTCATATCCAACAGTTCTTTAAAAGAATTATAATTAAATAAATTTGCAAATGACCAAGAGTCTTATACTTTTTGTTTTATTTTTTATCCAATATATAAAAGCTGGAAACTCTAATTTAATCTTACCACAAAATGTTACGGAAGCTGAGAACCATTGGGTTGATTCTATATTCAATAGCCTTTCCACTGATGAAAAGATAGGTCAACTCTTCATGATCCGGGCTCATTCAGATAAAGGAGCTGAACATATCATGGAAGTAGAGCGGCAAATCAAACAATTTCATGTTGGAGGTCTTTGTTTTTTCCAGGGCACTCCAATGAAACAAGCTGAGTTGACCAATTCTTATCAACTCATGTCCCGTATTCCATTGATGGTAGCAATCGATGCAGAATGGGGTCTTGGAATGCGACACAAAGATGCAGCAATTAGTTTTCCACATCAACTTACTCTGGGTGCAATACAGGACAATAAATTGATTTATGAAATGGGTGCAGAAATAGCTCGAGAGCTTAAACGAATAGGTACTCATATCAATTTTGCACCAGTTGCAGATATTAATATTAACTCTGCCAATCCAGTGATTAATGACAGGGCGTTTGGCGAAAATAGAATTAATGTAACCTCAAAGGCTTATCAATATATGATGGGGCTTCAGGATAATGGCATCATGGCAAGTGGTAAACATTTTCCTGGTCATGGTGATACAGATGTAGACAGTCATCTGGATCTCCCGGTAATCAATCATTCCCGGAGTCGCCTGGATAGCATAGAGCTGTTTCCATTCAAACTACTGATGGATCAAGGGCTTCAAAGTATTATGATATCACATTTACAAGTGCCGGCATTGGAATCAGATCCTAAGGTTCCGGCATCCTTATCTGCACGTACCATGACTGGATTGATTAAAAATGATTGGGGATACAATGGGTTAATATTTTCTGATGCCCTCGAAATGAAAGGGGTTACTAAAAATTACAAAACCGGGGATGTCGAGGCTGTTGCTTTTAAAGCAGGTTGTGATATACTCTGCCTACCCAATAGTATTGATACCTCATTTATTCAAATAAAAACTTTACTCGATAGTGATCCTACATTATATGAAAAATTAAATGCTACTGTAAAAAAGATTTTGCACGCTAAATATCGAATGGGCTTGAATCAAAATCAAAACGTCAGCCTTGTAAATTTGAATGCAGATGTAAATAACCCTAAAGCGATTGCATTAAAGACCAGACTCTTTGAACAATCGCTTACAATGGTTAAAAATAAAAACAATCTTATCCCAATTACCGAATTAGATCAGCATCAGATTGCTTCCGTTTCCATCGGAGCAAATGCAAAAACACCATTTCAGTGGCGATTGGATAGCTATGCTAAAGTCTCTCATTTTCAAGTTGACACTGACATTACTGATATTAAATCAAAAAACCTGATGGCTTCGCTCAAGGGTAAGGACATCGTCATCATTGGACTTCATGGATTAACTAAATATATCAAGCAAAACTTTGGACTATCTCAAAGTGCTTTACAGTTTATCAAACAATTATCACAGACTACTCGTGTCATTGTAGTTCCATTTGGTAATCCTTACATTTTAAAAAACTTTGAACAAAATGATTGGGTCCTGGAGGCCTATGAAGTAGATCCTATCATGCAAGATCTTGCAGCTCAGGCTATATTTGGAGCCATCAGTATTACCGGCAAATTGCCTGTGACTGCCAGCCCTTCGATTCCGGCAGGTACGGGTATCAGTACGTTGAGTTTGATGCGGTTTGGATATAGTATACCTGAACGGGTCAATGTCAATAGCATTAAATTGAATGCACTCGATCATATTACAAATGAAATCGTTGAAACACATTCGGCGCCAGGTGGTCAGCTTTTAGTTGCTCGATCAGGTAAGGTGATATACAATAAAGCCTTCGGTTACCTCGATTATGAAAAGAAGACACCTGTTAATACTAATGAGATGTATGACCTCGCCAGCATTACCAAACTGGCTGCCAGTACCCTGGCAGTTATGCGATTATACGACGAAGGGAAAATTAATCTTGAACAACCCATGTCTGACTTCTTACCAGATCTTAAAGGCACTAACAAAGAAGCAATGACATTAACTGAGGTCATGAGTCACCAGGCAGGATTAATAAGTGGAATTCCATTCTATAAAGAAACTATGCTTAAAGTCAAAAAGCATGTCTTTAAACTGGATCCTCAATTGTATGCAAGTACTTCAAGTAGCAAATACAGTCTGCCTATTACAAAAAATATTTATCTCCGGACTAGTTATGATGACATGATATGGAAAGAGATACTGGATTCGCAGCTCAGGTCCAGTAAATCTTATCGATACAGTGACCTGGGTTTTTATTTAATATCAAGGATGGTCCGATTTCAAACAGGGATGAGGCTGGATCAATTCATGACGAAATATTTCTATCAACCCTTGTCTTTGGATCATACACTTTACAATCCTTACCAGAAATATGCTATCTCAGCAATAGCGCCTAGCGAAAGGGATGATTATTGGAGAAAACAAACTGTACAAGGCTATGTACACGATATGGGCGCAGCCATGCTGGATGGTGTAAGCGGTCATGCCGGACTTTTTAGTAATGCCCTCGAGTTAGGTACTTTGATGCAACTCCTTTTAAATGGGGGGCAGTATGGAGGTGAAAAACTAATCAAACCGAGTACTATCAATTTATTTGCCAGCAGGCAATTGGGGTCCACCCGAAGAGGTCTTGGTTTTGATATGAAAGAAATGGAACCGGGTAAACCTCAACCGACCGGTTATTTAGCTTCTGATGACACATATGGTCATACGGGCTTTACTGGTACTGCGGCCTGGGTAGATCCAGATAGAGAATTAGTATTTATATTTCTATGTAACAGGACTTACCCTGATAAAGACAATAATAGATTGCACAAATCAGAATACAGAGAGAAGCTAATGGATGCCATATACCTGGCTATGGACGATCTTAAAGAATCTGAAAAAGCACCAGGCGCCAATGAGCATTTAGTTACTTCTGAGCAGAAATGAGCTTGAGGGTCAGTGAATTAATCTGACATAAAACTATTTATTTCTCGCCCTTTTCCTTTAGTTTGAAATTGACAGGTAAATGATATTGTGACCTGACAGCTTTCCCTTTATTCATACCAGGAATCCAGGGATCTTTCATTTCATTCATACTATTTACAACCTGTAAGGACGCTTCTCCACACCCACCACCAATATCCTTAACTATCTTGGCATGACTGACTTTGCCATCTGTTTCAATGATAAATGAGATCACACACCTTCCCTGGACATTGTTTTCAAGAGCATATGGAGGATATTGAATCTTTTGATAGACATACTCCAACAGTTTTTTATCTGCGCAATTTTTTCTTTCTACCAGTTCTGAAATCTCTTCACAACCCGGAAATCTTGGATTAACTTCCGGTACACTCATCACTTCAGCTTCCTGTACTACGATTGGAATTTCATCAGAGGATCTGGATTTACATTGAATAAATAAAAGAAACAGCAATAAAAAAAATGTACTTGCAGCTTGGTATAATAATCGAATCATGAAGGAAATTACTGAAAGAAATTAATTTAATGAAGATTAAAATTAATAGGTAGATTGAATTGTACTCGCACTGGATTTCCCCGTTGTTTGCCCGGCCTCCAGAGTTCATTCATAGCATTCATTGAATTTACTACCCGAAGTGCTTCTTCACCACAGCCTGAGCCAATATCGTCAATGATTCTGGCATTACTAATGGAACCATCTTTTTCAACTACAAAACTGATGATGCATCTTCCCTGTACTCCGGTCTTTCTTGCATTTTCAGGGTAATGAATATTTCTATTGAGATATTGTTTAAGTTTTTGAGCAGCACAGAATTGACGATCCTGTAAAGTAGGGTAAATCTCGCAACCTGGAAATCTTGGTGCCTCTTCCACAACATTATAAATTTCATTGGTGGAGCTTCCTGTTGCAGAGGTTAGCGATCCATTGTCGTCTTTCCCTTTTCCTTCACCAATTCCAGTAGTCGTATTGTCTTCTGTATTTTCCTTTAATGAATCTACTACATCTGACTTAACATTTTTATCATCCAGAATGGGTTCCTTTTCTTTTATTTCAATATCTTTTTTTACATCAGGATTAGTAATTTTTATCTGATCCAGTTTGGGATGGACTATTACTTTGGGAGGTGGAGGCAAAGCTTTTCGGGGATCGATCGGTGGAGCTTCTTCCAATACGATTTCTTTCATCTCCATCAGGCCAGGATCTGCAGGAAGGACTCCATAAATATACCTCAGAATGGTTGGAAATTGGATCAACAAAAAGAATATTAAAATAGCAAACAATATACCCTTGACCATATTTTTATTGTAAAGTCCTCTCAGGGCATAAGCACCATAGTCTTTATTGCGTCCTTCAAATAGAATATCGTCAATCGAATTTTTCATCCGGGGTTGTAACGGAAGGTTTAAATCAAAATAATGTTGTAAAAATAGGACAAGCATTGCACTTCAAACATTGGGGCAGAAGTACAAGGTTCTGCCGATTGATCAACGGAATCAATCCTGTCATTTCTCCCGATTGCGCCCAATTAACAAGACTTTAAACAATACCAATCCCGAAATATTTCCAAGAAAATTAGCTGCCATATCCGCTAGTTCAAAATTCCTGCCCATATTAAGGTATCGTTGGGCAAATTCAGTACCTATTCCTAATGCTAAACAGATTATAAAACCGACTAGCCAGGAGTGGTGACTGATTCCCCTTTTTGACTCAAAGAGATAAAGCGAAATCAAAATAAAATAAAAAATGAAATGAACTGCTTTGTCGAGATTCTTCAGCCCAAATGTCATAGAAGGCATCTCACTTTTAGGCAGAAAGGTTAGTATTAGAATAGTCAAAGTCCAAAGAAGACTCCATTTATATTTTTTAATTAAATGAAACAAATAAGACGAAGGAATTAAAATCAGGTCTGATCAATGAAGTAATGCTGCATAGGCCTTATCCGATAACAGCTCATCTATCTCCGATGGATTACTCATTTCTATTCTTATAATCCAGCCTTTGTCATATGGATCATCGTTAATCAAACCCGGATTATCTCCACCCTTTTCACTGATCGCCGCGTTAAATTCAATCACTTTTCCACTGACAGGAATAAATAAATCTGATGTAGTCTTTACTGCCTCCACTGTACCGAAGATTTCCCCTTGTTTCAACGTTTTACCAATGGAATTTACTTCGATATAGACCAATTCACCGAGTTCCCCTTGGGCAAAATCAGTGATACCCACCAGCGCTTCTGTCGGAGAAATAACTTTAATCCATTCGTGTTCGGGAGTGTATTTGAGATCTGGTTCTATTCTTGACATGATTGATTACATTTAGAAGGTATGGGCAAAATTATTTTATTGTTTATTCGTAAGTACGAAATCAAATATCCACTCTGAAGTTAAGGATTTTGGTCGTTCCAACGGGAATCCCAATGCACGAGACCAACATTGGGCAGCCATCACACCGAGGGATCTGGATACACCAAATAAGACTGTGTAGAAATTATACTCATTGATTCCATAATGTACCAGGATAGCTCCGCTGTGAGCATCCACGTTTGGCCATGGATTACTCACCTTGCCTAGGTTTTGTAAAATCGGAGGGACTATTTCAAACAATTGCCACACGATTTTTACGATGTCATCATCAGCAAGATACCGTTGAGAAAACTTCATTTGCGCATAATACCTTGGATCTGGTTTCCTTAGAACAGCATGGCCATAACCTGGTATTACTTTGCCATTCTTTAATGTATCCTGAATATATGATGCAACCTGCTCATTCGTGGGTTTCGTAGTATTCAACGAAGCAGTTAATTCAAAGATCCATTTTATCACTTCCTGGTTGGCCAATCCATGCAATGGACCTGCTAATGCGTTTATACCTGCAGCATAAGAAAGATATACATCACTCAGTGTAGATCCGACTAAGTGGGCTGTATGCGCAGAAGCGTTTCCGCCTTCATGATCAGCGTGAATCGTTTGATACAATCTCATGAAATCATAACATTCATCGCTATTTAGGCCAAGCATATGAGCAAAGTTGGCTGCCCAGTCCAAAGAGGAATCAGCAGGGATATGTTTATTTTCCTTAAAAGTTCTCCGATAAATATAGGCCGCGGCAGCTGGTATCCTAGCGATAAGATTCATGGCATCTTCATATGTGGAATCCCAATAATCATTTTTGGACATGCCATCCTCATAATTTTTAAAAAAGACCGAATCAACCTGTAATGCATTAATAGCAATGGAAAATTGGGTCATCGGATGAACAGAAACCGGTAAAGCATCCAGGACTTTGTACATCGTATCTGGTATAGTCGATCTTCGTTCCCATTCGTCACTTAACCAGTTGACCTGAGATTGAGTTGGAATTTCACCTGTAAGCATCAACCAAAAAACACCCTCGGGCAGTGGCTCAGATCCGTTGGGGGCTTTAGGGAGTAATTCCTGTATTTGGGGAATACTATAACCTCTGAATTTGATTCCATCCTGTGCATCTAATAACGAAGTCTCCCAGATCATGCTTTTTATCCCTCGCATGCCTCCAAAGGCTTGTTCGAGTTTCACTTCGTCAAGTTTCATGTTGCCATGTTCCTTCAGCACTGTTTTTATCTTATCCTTAAGATCTGTCGACTTTTGTCTGAATATTTGTTTTAGTTCGTCCATTACGCTTAATAAATACGCTCAAAATAATAAAATCCCCACTAATCATAATGGGAGCCCAAAAATATTGGATTCATGCTTATTTAAGTCATTTATTTTGTGAATCAATTGTGATTTTCTTCCTTTTCCGATTTCGAGGTGTAAAATCGATTCACCAAGACTAAAAAAATGATTTATTTTCACTCTTATGTTGGAAATCCAAGGCAAACTAATCAGTCTGGATATCATTGAGAAAAAATTCGTATGTAACCTTTCACGATGTAAGGGTGCTTGTTGTGTGGAAGGTGATGCGGGTGCCCCTTTAAATACAGATGAAATAATATGGCTCAAAGAGAATTTGGAAGTTCTCCTACCCTATCTCGATGAAGAAGGTGCAAAAGTTGCCAGGGAAAAGGTTTTCGAAAAAACTTCTGCTTCTACTTTTTGTACTCCACTCAAAAAAGATAGAGCCTGCATCTATTCTTCAAGAAACGGACAAGGTATATTGCAATGTAATATTGAGAAAGCATATCAGGATGGCACAACTGATTTTATTAAACCAATCTCTTGTCATCTGTACCCAATCAGGATAACAAAAGAAGAGGATCAAAATTGGGAGGCACTAAATTATGATGAATGGGACATTTGCTCACCAGCTTGTCAACTAGGCACAGAACTTGGAGTACCGGTTTATAAGTTTTTAAAAAGTCCTTTAATCCGGAAATATGGTCAAGGGTTTTATGATGAATTAGAAGAAGTAGCTATTGACTGGATCAAACAATCACAAAAAATATAATTTGATATGATACGACTTTATAAATTGTCATCTGACATTATCATTGAAAAAAACAATGAACATTTTTTAATTAAACACAAAACATGGGATGAAGTGGTCAATACTTCGGAACTATATTCCTGGCTCGAAACTTTGATTGTAAAAGACTTGCAGATTGATCCATTGACCTGGGCTTCAAACAAGAACAAAATTGAAGCTCCAATTCAAAGCCAGGAAGTTTGGGCTTCCGGCGTTACCTACCTCCGAAGCAGAGACGCACGTATGGAAGAAAGCGAACATGCCAAATCAGCATATGATCTCGTCTATGAAGCGGACCGGCCTGAGCTATTTTTTAAATCACTTCCCCATAGAGTTGCAGGTCATCATCAAAAAGTAAATATCCGCAGAGATTCTACTTGGAATGTGCCTGAACCGGAATTGACCATATTTATTAATTCTTCTGGTCAAATAGCAGGATATACTTGCGGAAATGATATGAGTTCAAGATCTATAGAAGGTGAAAATACCTTATATCTTCCTCAGGCTAAAACATATGAAAGGAGTGCCGCATTAGGACCATGTCTATTAGTATTAAATCACCCTATTGATAGTTCGACGACGATAGATCTAAAAATTTTTCGAGAGAATGCATGTGTTTTTCAGGGTCAAACACGTGTAAATGCGATGAAACGAAAGCTCGAAGATCTAAAGGATTATTTATTAAGGGGCTTGAAATTTGAATATGGTTGTTATCTAATGACAGGTACCGGCGTAGTGCCTCCGACTACGTTTACACTTAATGGTGGTGATGTAGTTGAAATCAGCATCGATGGAATAGGTATATTAGAAAATGAGGTCGCCTGGTTTTAATGATCAAGTGAAAGGATACATTCCGACAGGATCATAATGATATTGTGAATTTAGTGGCTTCCACAGAGTGTCCACTAGACAAGTCACCTTTTCACTTTCAGATGGCGGGTTTTTTTTCCAAAATCATTATATCTTTGCACATGGAAAAACAAAATAATCTTACCACACTACCCCATATCGAAGAAATGTTCACCTTCGATGATGTCCTTCTGGTACCTGCGTTTTCTCAAGTTTTACCCCGCGAAGTCAAAATAGATTCACAACTAACTACAGGAATCAGACTTAATGTACCTGTCGTTTCGGCTGCAATGGATACTGTGACCGAAAAGAAACTGGCTATTGCCATTGCCCGGGAAGGTGGTATTGGTATAATCCATAAAAACATGACTATTGAAGCCCAGGCTGACCAGGTACGAAGTGTCAAAAGATCAGAAAGCGGTATGATTATAGACCCTATTACACTCAAAATAGGTGCTACAGTCAAAGATGCCCGCATCATCATGGATAAATACAGCATAGGGGGAATTCCGATAGTTGATGAACAACACCATCTGATAGGTATTTTAACTAATCGAGATCTCCGCTTTGAAACAATGCTTCAAAGGCCTATTACGGAGATAATGACTAAAGAAAATCTCATAACTGCTCCAAAGGGTACTACGCTTGAACAAGCCAAAGGAATTCTTCAAAATTATAAAGTAGAAAAGTTGCCAGTCATTGATGAACACGGCAAACTAATCGGCTTAATTACATATAAAGACATTATGAGGCTCGCGGACTATCCAATCTCTTGCAAAGATGCATTAGGAAGATTAGTCGTAGGTGCTGCTGTAGGAGTAAATAGCGAATTACATGATCGGGTGGATGCTCTCGTTCATGTCCAGTCAGATGTGATATGTATTGATACCGCACACGGGCATTCTATTTATGTATTGAATGCAATTAAAAGTGTAAGAGAACGGTATCCACACCTCGAAATTATCGGTGGTAATGTAGCCACTGCAGAAGGTGCAAAAGCATTGGTGGATGCAGGAGTCAATGCCGTAAAAGTCGGGGTAGGTCCGGGAAGTATTTGTACTACAAGGGTAATTGCAGGGGTCGGAGTACCACAACTTTCTGCCATTTTACACGCAGCTTATGGCATTAAAGGATCCGGTATTCCTATCATTGGAGATGGAGGAATACGATTTACCGGTGATATTGTAAAAGCAATTGCAGCAGGTGCAGGTACCATTATGGCTGGTGGTTTATTTGCCGGAGTAGAAGAAGCTCCCGGAGAAACTATTCTTTATGAAGGACGAAAATTCAAAACTTACCGGGGAATGGGTTCATTAGGAGCTATGTTCTCAGGATCAAAAGATCGGTATTTCCAGGATGCAGAAGATGATATCAAAAAATTAGTACCTGAAGGTATTGAAGGAAGAGTTCCTTACAAAGGCTTATTATCAGAAGTGATGACTCAGAATATCGGCGGCATCCGGGCAGGAATGGGCTACTGCGGTGCAGCGACCATCGAGGATCTGCAAAAAGCCAAAATGGTAAGAATATCTTCTGCCGGTATTCATGAAAGTCATCCTCATCATGTAACGATTACTAAAGAATCACCTAATTATTCTTCGATCGCTTAATGATAAACTTCAAGAACTAATTGCAGAATAAATTGGTTGGATGGTTGTAAAATATTTTCTCGTTCTAACTATAAAATAAAATGTCTAAAGTAAATATAGGTTTGGTTCAGATGACATGTTCGTCAGATAAAGACGAAAACCTGGACAAAGCTATTGCTAAAGTGCGGGAGGCAGCGGACAATGGTGCTCAGATCATCTGTTTGCAGGAACTATTCACTTCATTATACTTCTGTGATACGGAAGATTATGAAAATTTTAAATTAGCTGAAGCGATACCGGGACCAACCACAAATCAACTACAATCTGTAGCCAAAGAATTAGGTGTTGTGATCATTGCATCACTATTTGAAAAGCGAGCACAGGGCATCTATCACAATACTACAGCAGTCATTGATGCCGATGGCACTTA
>JBDTUE010000117.1:0-12632 GCA_040007895.1 Saprospiraceae bacterium
ATTTATAATTCAATAACGAATCAAAAACATCAATGACTCCATTGTAGTTTACCCAGAGATTTTTATCCGCATCACAGAATATTTTCCGGATAAAAACATTATTTCCGGGAGACAGTTCCCTTCGTTTGATTCTGAAATTTTCAAATCGGTTTTTATAAATATTATAAATACACAAGCCATTATTGGTACCGATCACTAGCAATCCACCTGGCATTTCCGTCAGCGTTCGGATGATGCTTCCTGCAAGTGCATTGGAATCAGAGGGGATAGAAAAAAAATTCTGAAATGAACTGCCATCAAAACGATTCAATCCGTTCCGGGTGGCGATCCAGATAAATCCACGGCTATCTTTAAATATATCCTTGCAATGATCGTCAGACAATCCATCACTTTTAGTATAGTTTTCAAAACGAAGCTGAAGGGGTTGACTTATTGAAACACCACACCATAATAGTAAAGTGCTAATAAGGCTTGTAAAAATGCTTTTTTTTATAGTATACAAAATGTACATATTCGATCATACGCGGCCTATGAAAAGGAAAATAGAAAAAAGGCCTTGGAAACAAAGTTCGTAAATGAAAATATATTAATAATTTATTTAATTAATTGAAATGTACTTTGAATTATTAATATAGTGTCGTTTACATCAGTTAGAAAAATTATTCCTTGTTTTATATGTGATATTAGGATTAAAATTTCTGTAATGTACTTTTAGAAACCGTTTCAACTTGTGATGCTGCATCGGTCCGTTTCATATAAGATTCTAATTTTTCAATTCTAGCAATAAGTAGTTCATTTTCTTTCTCCAGTCGTTGATTCCTGCTTTCTAATTTTTCATTCAATTCCTGGACTGCTTTTACGAGGGGTACCACAAATTTGCTATAATCCAAAGCATAGTTGTCCTTATTGTTGGCAGGAGGATACACACCATTAAATGAAGCATAACCACTTTCTATTACTGCTGCCTCTACTTCCTGAGCGACAAATCCGGTTTCCCGCTTTATATCCCGTGCTGCCAGTTGAAGTTTGTATAATGATTTTTCTTCAACACGTTGTTGTGCACTTGCGCTTTCACTTTCTTGAATTGATCCTCTTGAAAGCAGGTTATCATCAGGATGTATAAATTGATCATACCGCGTATAATTAAAATTGTATGTGCAGGGATGTAATTTTAGTATAAAGTCCAATCCCTTTACATCTGACCTAAGGTTATCTTTAAATCGCCCGTCACTGGCAATAGTATATCCGCCCGACGTTGCAATTACTGAAACTACTGTATTGCCCAATTGCATTTTATTGCTCGCATTTACAATAGCAGAAGCGCCAATGGCTGTTGCATTACTCAGATTTCCAACCGAGGTGTTTGCACCGGCACCAATACCGGTATTATTAAAACCTAGGGTATTGGCATGGAGTGCATCTATTCCAAGAGCAGTATTGTAGTAACCTTCAGTATTCAAATAAAGTGAAAATGAGCCATTAGAAGTATTGCTATTTCCTTTCGTATTGGAATTAAGGGAACTGTAACCACTTGCCGTATTATATGCTCCTTCGGAGTTATCCCTAAGAGCTTTATAACCGCTGGAAGTATTATAATCTCCGATGGTATTATAAAAAAGTGCCTGTCGCCCAATAGCGGTGTTTTCTTTACCTGTTACATTCGTATAGAGCGCAGCGGTTCCAACTGCAGTATTATCAAACCCTGTAGTGTTCTCATGCAAAGCAGAATGTCCTACTGCGGTATTAGAGACTCCGTTGCTGATTTTATCCGGCTTATTATTTTCAAGTGCTTCAAATCCAATGGCAGTATTATTGCTGGACCATTCCGTATTGGCATTACTAAAAGATTGATTGGCCAATGCATTCTGACCGATGGCCGTATTCTCGCTTGCAGTCGTGTTGTTAAACATGGCGCCTGTTCCAGTTGCCGTATTAGCTCTTCCTTCTGAGTTAGAAGTAAGGGCAGATGTTCCAATCGCCGTATTAAAGTTGCCTTTTGTATTCGTAAAAAGTGCCTTATATCCATTGCCGGTATTGTACATGCCTATCGTATTGGAATTAAGAGCACTATGACCTGTGGCTGTATTATAACTTCCGGAAGAATTGTCTCTTAGGGCCTTATAGCCTGTAGCGGTATTATAAGCCCCACCGGTATTGTAAAATAAAGATTGCCTGCCAAGGGCCGTGTTTTCAAAGCCAACATTATTAGTAAAAAGCGCTGATGCGCCTAAAGCAGTATTATCGTATCCAGTCGTGTTGGCACGGAGTGCAGAATGTCCTATAGCGGTATTGGATATTCCATTGCTGTTTTTATCAGGCTGATTGGAATAAAGGGCCTCAAAACCAACAGCAGTATTATTGCTGTTCCATGTCGTATTTGAATTATTAAAGGATTGACTTGCTAGAGCATTCTGACCAATCGCGGTATTCTGACTTGAAGTAGTGTTTAAATAAAGTGCACCGGTTCCTGCAGCCATATTGGAAGAACCTAAAGTATTGGAATAAAGAGCTCCAAATCCATTGGCGGTATTCAAATCACCTTTGGTATTTGAAAAAAGGGCTATCGTTCCAATCGCGGTATTTTGTGACCCGGTTGTATTGGCACGGAGTGCAGAATGTCCGAGTGCTGAATTATTAATACCGGTTATTTTAGATACCGGCTGGTTTGAATTCAAAGCTTCAAAGCCAACAGCGGTGTTATTGCTAAACCATATTTGATTTGAATTACTAAACGATTGATGTGTCAATGCATAATCCCCTATTGCTGTATTCTCACTAGCGGTTGTATTGTCTTTAAGAGCGAAAAAACCAAAAGCATTATTGTTATTACCTAATGTGTTGGAGTAAAGTGAATATGCTCCATTTGAAGTGTTTTCAAAGCCACTGATATTAGAATAGAGAGCTCCATATCCCATAGCAGTATTACTTCTTCCTGTTGTATTGGAATATCCGACATCATTACCGTTGAAAGTGTTTTCAGAACCGGTACTATTTACTCTTCCTGCATTAAGACCGATGAATGTATTGGTAACTTTATCTGAATGAATCCAAAGTAAGTCCGTGCCATCGTTCTTACGTAATTTAATCAGTGGATTGGAATTGTTTTGAGTACTGTTTGCATCGATGATTAAAGCAGATACGTCACTCGAACCTTTGATATGTAGTTTACCCGCAGGCGTTGTATTGTTTATCCCGATATTCGTTCCGTTGTCAAAAAGCAACGAATTACCAATGGTAGATGGAGTATTAAATTTAGAAAGGTAATTCGTGATACCGCTTCCACCCATTCCTGATCCAGGAGTTTCCCATGTTGCCAAACCTGCTACATCTGAAGTCAATACTTTTCCGTTTCCAGGTGAGCCTCCGGTAATTTTCATTTGTCCGTTTACTTCTAGTTTAGTGCCCGGAGATGATGTACCGATTCCTACATTTCCTCCATTATTAAAAATATTACTGTTGTTTATGATCCATGATGATCCATTCCAATAAGGTGTATTTCCTGCAGTATTACCATTAGATAATAATCCGGGAGGTCCTTGTATTCCCGGTGGCCCCTGGCCACCGGCTGGTCCTATTACTCCTTGAAGTCCTATCGGCCCTTGTGCTCCTGTTGGTCCTATTACTCCTTGCAATCCTATCGGTCCTTGTGCACCTGCTGGTCCTGGTACTCCTTGAGGACCAGGTTGTCCTTGAGCACCAGATGGTCCGACCGGACCTATTGTACCCGTTAGACCTTGCAAACCCATGGCTCCCTGAGGGCCTGTAGCTCCTGTATTTCCGGCAGGCCCTGGTGGGCCCGGGTTACCGCTTGCAGCAAATAATGCATAGGGTACACTTAGCAATTGAGAAGTCCCCATATTAATATAGGTCATACCACCAGTCGCATCCATTTCTACCTGCATCCAGGGAGTGATAGTAGACCAGTTGATGGAAGCATAGGTTCCTGATACAGGTGTGCCTTTTCCAATATTTAAAGTAAAGAGACCAAATTGATTGGTTGTGGCACTTTGAGTTTCCCTGTACAAAATTGCTCCGCCGCTTCCATTGGTAATGGTAAAACGGAGACTGATGTTTTGATTGGATAGAATTACACCTGTAGCGTTTCGGGCGACTGCCTGGTAATTCATTCCCTGGGGAGCCTGCGCGTTTAAGAAAATGGTTTGCAAAAAGCAAAAAAATATAAATACAATGGCGAGAGGGTCATGGAGTTTTTTGTTTTTCATTAAGCTTATAATTTAAGGTTATTGGATGACTTGAATTTTTTTGAAAAAAGTGTTTTGGGTATTGGTGCTGTTTTCATTTATTTTCAATTCGATGAGGTACATACCATCTGCTATACCGGAAAGTTCAAAAGGTTCGACATGCATATCAGTATGTTGGAAATATTTTTTTTTCAACATTTCCCTTCCCAACATATCCAGAACGATTACGGTGAACGGTCCATGAATATTGGTTTTTGTAACCAGGTTAAAAAACCGTTGAGCAGGATTGGGATAGATACCAAAAGAAAAGTGTATTAGCGGATGTTCTGTAATAGCTGTGCTGATATCCCACGTTTGTTGAAAGCCCTGGGTTAACATTTTTCCTGAAGCGCTGTACGTTATTACAGCAGACATTTCTCCAATAGTATAACTCAACATTCCTGAACTATTACTGTAAAATCCACCAGAGGGTGATGTCACAAAAGGAGATAAGGATTGTGCTGGAGATTTAATAGGCCATACTATCAAAATCAACAAACAGATACGTATTGTTTTCATTTTCATTTTGATATATTGAAATGGAGTATTTAATAAGAATCTTATTCAATTGCGTTCAATCAATTTGTTCAAAAAGGTGTCTCATAGTGGTTAGATGGTTAATCTGTTCTTTTACTGTATTATTAATTTAAATGTTTCTGACTCTGGTCCGCTATGAGTTCTAATAATGTATAAGCCCGGGGAAAGCCCATATAAATTCAAATTCATTTTACCATTATTAGATAGATCTGAATGCCAGGTTCGCAAGACAGCACCTTTAATGTCACTTAATTGAATAATCAGATCACCTTGTTGAAAATGAGATAAATCAAGCCAGGTTTGCTGACTTGCGGGATTAGGATATAATGCTGAGGTTGACGGACGACTATTCGTAATTGGATTTAAAATGCTAAGATCTGAAGATGGACACTGTGCAGTATGATTGAGGATTGATGCCATCATGGCCTGAGAGAGGTTTATTAAATTATTTGCAGTTTGAACAGGAATCTTTTTGCCCCTGTTAACCAACACTTCAATATTAAATGCTAATAAAGTATTCAATGCTAGTAAAGGTCTGCCATGACAATACAGAGATAATGCAATATTCAATGTATTGACCAAGGACTGCCTGAGTGGTCGATTGGTGATATCCGCTGCAATTATATCCTTGGCGTTTTCAACGACTCCACCAAGATTAACGATGGGATCACAAACATCTCCCAGTCCATCCAGGTCAATATCTTTCTGGTGGGGATTGTATTCCAATGGGCAGTTATCAATGTTATCATCAATATTGTCATTATCATTATCCGTATCAATGCAATCCGGAGTTCCATCCAAATCGCTGTCCAGGTCAGGTATTCCACAACCACATGCACCGGGAGTAATTTTAAGAGCATCTAAGGGACAACCATCTACACAATCATTGGTGCCATCTCCATCAGTATCTGCTATATTAAAACCAACGGAAGCCGTTCCGCAAGCACCTTTAATATTAAGTGAAAATTCACCAATAAGGCACGTTTCTTCACGAACATAATAGGATGGACTGGATAAAGAGGCATCTACAAAACTATTTCCCCTGGTGCTTCCTAATGGACTGCCAGCGCCACATCCTGATGTATAGATTACCCATTTTGCTCCTTTATTGCGAAGTCTTCCGTTAATATGAATGGTGATGATAGAAGGACTGCATATAGCTTCAGGGGTAAGCGTCACTACAGGAGCATCCGGGAACAAGAATATACTATCTGCAATACCTACAACATAACAGGTATCGGCCATGTAGGATGATGCCCTGATCACCATTGATTCAGGTACAGGTGTATTGTTCATTTGTCCTTTCGGAGTGTAAGCAAAAAATTGGCGGGTCTCCCGGTTTGCGTGAAGCATTTCAGGATTAGTTGTAATAGCTCCGGTTATTGAAAACCAGGCAGCCATGGTGTAGATCATTAAATTCATTAGTGGTTAAGTTTTAAATTTCTTATAAAAAAATTGTGAGAAATCGTAAAGTCTTATAAAATGAAAGCCAGAAAATTAAATTTTATAAATGAAGTATAATTTATTCCTGTTTTATTATGGTACTTACTAAAGTCGATCCATCGCTAGCTATAAAATTTAAATAGTAAACTCCATTAGAATACGCTGATGCGTTTAAATTAAAAATATTATTACCGGCCAGAATAGACATTTGTCTGGAGTACAAAATCTTTCCTTCGGTATCAACTAGCTGAAGTAATGATTGGTCAGCTTTTTTTGATGCGAGACTAATGGTTATCTCTTCTGTGAATGGGTTGGGCCAAACCTGTAAAGAATTTTTACTATTATATAAATCAAATATCCCTGTCGCTAATGCTTTATCGCTTATGGTCCACCTGGAAAAGCTGGCAATATTATTTGCTTCTATAAAATTGGAAGTGATGTTTCTATTACTGACATTGGCCGAGGTCCAATGAATAGTGTCTGTACTTTTCCAGAGGTATAAATTATTTTCTGATTTGTTATTTAGTTCTGCATCAAAATAATTAAGGCGAAGTGTTGCATTTAATCCCGTGTTATTAACGGGAGTAATATCATAATACCGTTGAATGCTAAAATTTGCAGAGGCTGCATCAGTTTGTATCGTATGTCCGCGTTTAATGATCGTGTTGCCAAGATTTTGAGACGAGGTTATTATGGCTCCAAGGTTACCGGGATTTGAAGATTGAGGTGAATTCAAAATGGAAGATATTTGTATAAATCCCCCTGTAGTTCCTGTTATTCTGGCATTGTCAGTTTCACCAACAAGTATGGACGAAGTAGAAAGATTGATATTAAATTTATTCAGATCTAATAGACCTGAAGTAAAAACTATATTTCCACTCACATCTATATTTTTCATCAATGTAATCCTGGTGCCAATTGGTTTATTTATTGATATGTTATTGAAAGGTGTAGCAGCGTTAGATACTATTTGATCCGTGTTCCCGTTAAAATAAACAGTCCCAGCTCCTGCATTAAATGTTCCATTGTTTACAAATGACAAATTTTCAAGGAGTACATTAATATTGCCATTGCAGACCATTTGAGTACCGGTAGCAATAATAACCTGGGCAACACATATATTTAAGAAGAAGATGAGAATACCGATATATAAAATTTCTTTTTTCATTTAGCTGCTGTTTTAATGTTTTCTTTTTCTAATAGTTCTAACCGGTGAACTAAAAGTGTTATTTGATGTTGCTGTGCATCGATCGTAGATTGTTGTTTTTTGATCAGTTTACTTAGCTCCTGGGTCGCTGAAATATTCAATGTCGTCAAACCTTCATAATCTACTGCTCTGAAATCATTCACTTCTTCACCATATACAAATACATTATCTGATTTTAAATCCGATGTATTAATCACTAATTGGGTATCTGAGGGAATGGAGACTATATCCACCTGTTTAGTCTCCCGATCATTCATGATTTGAATTCGTTTAGCGGAGGGACTGAGGTTTAGCTTATCCTTAAAGGTCAGCAGATACCCATCGCTCGTTTTTTTCACTGTGGATGGAATAGCATAGATATTCGGAATATATCCTACATTCTTTGATACGACCTGGGGATATACTTTTTCGACTTGTTGAGCTATTATTTTTTTATAGACCTTGTTACCGTTCTTTATTTTGTCTTTCATCATGTAATCGGTGATTTGCAAAGCATTGATTGTTTCAAGATCATTGGATGTATTGCTGACACCAATGATATTTTTAACTCGGGCATCAGAAATGGCTATATAATAGTCAGCCATGACTGCCCCATGTGCCCTTATGCAAAGTTCATCGGGATAAAATTTTATTCCCACATTATCATAATATGTCCAGCCGGTATAAGACTGATAGGATACATTGGATTTAACTTCTAATGGAGGCAAATCGAACTGCCCATTTTGTTTAAGTGCACCAATAACTATTCTTCCTCCTACAGTAAGGTCGCCAGATACCAGTCCGTTACCACTAATTTCTGCGTCACCACCTATTTCTGCATCTCCGGTACTATGTATAAGTCCATTGAGATATTGATTGCCTTGTACAGAAAATTTATACCCTGCCACAGGATTTTGACTACCAATAGATAATGCTCCGGTATTCGTATTCATTAATAATCCCCACCCGGCATTATTTCCATAGATACCCGCCAGATCAACATCTTTAATACCCATAAAAGCAATAGCTGTAGAGTTAGAAGGATTGTTAAGCCAAAGCCCTGCAGTGGAAGTAGTCGAACCACTACGTATCCTTATCCGGTCAGCAATATCTAATTTGAAAGCAGGATCAGCAAGATCTGTTCCTATTCCTACGTTACCATTAGCCTCAGCTATAAATATTCGTGAAGCACCATTTGAAAAAATGCGCATATTCGTAGGAGTAAAAGTTCCTATCCCCGCAGAAGTTCCTCCTATCCGGGTCGCTAAAATATTTCCTTCAACACTCCGGTGGGTAATTCCATAATTATTATTAGGTGTTTCAACGGTAAACTTTCCAAATGTTGGTGTAGAATTATCGCCAACGACCACTTCGCCGGTATTATAAATATGTAGCCTTCCCAGACCATTCGAGTTTAAACGGAATGTATGATTTGTTGCTGTGCCTATGGACCCTGAAATACCACCAATACCTTCAGATACAATGATAGAATCCTTTCCACCAATATGATTCCAACCTGTGTTATTGATGGGGGTTTGTATCGTAAGTCTGGCTGTAGGATTAGTAGACCCTAAACCAACATTACCTGTGTTGCTATTATATATATTAATACCGCTAACATTCCATGGACCCTGGCCAGAGATGCTTCCATTGGTTAATTCTATCCAACCAGCTGCTTTGCGATACCAAAAACTAGAAGACCCTGTATCATATACGAGTAACCCTTCTGCAGGATTTTGAATACCATTCCTCTGGGCACCGGTCATCCGCGGTATTAATACACCTTTAGTATTGCTTTTTACATCAAGTATCGCACTGGGATCAGCAACTGAGCCATCGGTGTTGATAGCTACGCTTTGTGCATTTATATCAATAACGGTCGCTGCAATAAAATATATCGAAACAACAAAGTTTAAAATAAATTTATTCATAACATTATTTTATATTTTTCAAATGATTATTAAAAGATATACTCAATTATGTATTCATTCATCATAATGTCGGTAACCATTGAGTATGCGGCGGAAATGGATGAGTATGCGGGTTAACAGGAAGAAACCCGAAATACAATCAATTAAAAAGAAGAGCGACTAATAAAAAATCAGATCACCAGCATTCCTTGGTATGTAAAAGAAGTAAGAAAAGATTATTCAAAAAAGATTAACTCATCCGATGCTCAAAAGCCTACGATTTTTCTTAGGTGTATGCTATTCCGGCCTATGGTCATTAAACTGTGGATTTAGAAATTATTTTTTATACTTTTATCCTTATTCAGCAAAACTTTTATTCTTTAAAAACAGTAAAGTAAAAACATGAAACCTATTCTATTCATTTTCCTTTTAACTATTTCCATCGTCCATTTATCATCTCAATCATTTGATCAAAAGCCCGTGATTGAAGCAGCACTTCGTTTTAGCACCTCACTTTCAGAAGCTCAAAAAATAGTAGCCCTACGTACTATGAATGATACAAACCGGGTTCATTGGTCCAATCTTCCATTAGAGCAAGTTTCAAGGGATGGTCTCCGGTTGGATCTCATGACAGATGATCAGCGTCAAAACATTCACCAGTTATTAAGAACAGTACTGAGCGATCAGGGATATTTAAAGATATTGTTCATCATGCAATATGATCAGGAGACGAATAACCGGCTTACAGCCTCCAAGAGTCCGATAGCACACCGGTATGGACAGGAAAAATATTGGACCTGGATATTTGGCAATCCCTCGTTGACTGAAAAATGGGGATTTAAATTTGAAGGCCATCATATCTCGCTCAATCTTACTTTTTCTCCAAAAGGTGTGAGTTGCACGCCTCATTTTACAGGGATCAATCCCGGCCTTGTGACGAAAGGAATCACTTCCGGTAAATATATTATGTATAGGGAAAGTGAAGTAGGCAAAAAATTATATCAATCCTTAACAGAAGCTCAACGGATGAAAGCACATACAGATACCCTGCCATTTACGATTGATGTTCGCACTCAAACTGGTAAAGAAGCCCTGCTTACAGATTCCAAAGGGTTAAGTTATATTCAAATGAATAAAAATCAACAATTGATGATCTTGGATATTATCAATGCATGGGCAGATAACTTTAATCCGGCTATTGTGTCGAATAAAAAATTGAATATGTTAAAAACAATCTCTTCCGCACATTTTACATGGTTAGGCAGCAATTCTATTGATGAACTGCATTATTATAGCATCATAGCTCCTGGATGGGTCATTGAATTTGCTGACCGGGATCAGGGACTTCAACATTTTCATACGATTTGGCGCATGATGCCTGAAGATTTCGGTTCTAAATTGTAAATAAAATTTCCAATAATTCATTATTCATGTAAATTATTGAATACAATTATTCAATAATTCAGGATTTTATTTTATTTAATTTATTGCTGTCATTTAGTTAAATATTAATTGGGAGGCAATAACAGCTATTTGAAATAATCTTGTCTATTTATAGTACTTTTGTGATTATAATTTTTTAAACAATTTATTTTAAACACTAGTTAATTAATCATGCCAAACTCTCAAGATCTGAATGTACTTTCCATTTGTGTTGAACTATTGGAAAGCATGGATACAGGAGCCGCCCAACGCATCACACAATTTTTAAACAGTAAATTTTCTACAGGTTTAAGTCAGGAAGGAATCGTCGAACAACCAAAAAAACGAGGTCGCCCTGCAAAGAAAAAACGAGGAAGACCATCTAAACTCGGTATTTCAACTTCATTAATGAATGGTTTACCGGTTGAAAAGAAGAAACGAGGTCGTCCTGCTAAGAAGAAACGTGGTCGTCCCGCGAAAGCAATTCAAACAGAAACTTCTCCAGGTGTCTTATTGAATGAATTGCCTGCTGAAAAGAAGAAGCGAGGCCGTCCTGCAAAGAAAAAAAGGGGAAGGCCATCTAAAGTCGTTATTTCAACTCCATCGGTAAATGAAACACCGATTGAAAAGAAAAAACGAGGTCGCCCTGCAAAGAAGAAACGAGGACGTCCAGCTAAAATCGTGATGGATATCATTCCTTCAGTGAAACGGAGAGGTCGTCCTGCAAAGAAAAAACGAGGAAGACCTAGAAAATCTTAGTTGGAAAATTTAAAGATTTCCATAAGAGCAATTAAATGAAATAGTTTTAATTGCTCTTTATTTTTCTACCAATGTATTTTCGATATGATATGCTTTAATAGAAGATATTTTTTCTTTCCCTGATGCTTCATCAATAACCAATTGAAAGGATGTCGCTTTTAATTCAGGGAAAGTGAGGATACGTTTTCTTCCAATACTGGTTCCGTTTATTGTGTGAATCAATTGAGCACCTTCAAACAGGTCTATTTTAAAATTCCGGATGAATTGACCTTCCCGAATATTTTCTTTTAATTCAATACAATTTAGGATTAGAGGTTTTTCAAAAGTTATGTTGAATTGACTTGACTTCACACCATTGGTTGCATATTTTTTTTGAAATAGCAGGTTGTTCAATGAATTGTCAATACCGTGTGACTTAAATTGCATCTTGCTATTCGCTAAAAGATTATTATTAAAACTTTGCTCTCTGATTTTTTTGAATTGCATTAGCGCTGCAGAATCATTTGAATGAATCAAACCACGGGTATCGGGTGGGACATTTAATAGTAAATTGGCTCCACGACCTACCGATTTTAAAAATAAATCAAATAATACTTCAGATGATTTTACCTTATTATCTTCCTCCTGGTGATAAAACCATCCTGGACGTATGCTTACATCGCACTCTGCCGGTATCCAGTGTTTACCATTATAATTTCCATGATTTAAAGTGTCGGTAGCAGGAGCCCCATTGCCTCGTTTAAATCCTTCTGTATCCAGGTAATTCCAATTGGGATCTCCGGCAATACCCTTTTCATTACCAACCCATCGGATATGCGGGCCAATATCACTAAAGATGACCGTACCAGGTGATAGGCTTTGCATCGTACGTTCAAACTTTGGAAAATCGTATTCTTGTTTTTTGCCATTGGGTCCTTCCCCGTTTGCTCCATCCCACCACAATTCCCAAATGGGGCTATACCGATGAAATATTTCCTTCATGGTGTTGATATAAACTTCATTGTACTTAGGGGTGCCATAATCAGGGTGATTCCTGTCCCATGGCGAAATATAAACTCCAAATTTCAAACCATATTTTTTACAGGCAACGGCCAATTCTTTTAAAACATCTCCTTTGCCGTCTTTCCATTTACT
>JBDTUE010000118.1:0-12485 GCA_040007895.1 Saprospiraceae bacterium
AATATTTGAATGACCCCTTTCGCGTCGGTGGCAATGCTCGAGAAGTTGGCACTATTGAAAATCGCGTTTTGCAAAGCCCCGGCTCTGAGCAGAGCTTCCTCTGCCTGTTTGCGCGCCGTGTTATCGGTGCCGATCAACAGATAACCGATGATGGTGCTTTGAGCGTCGCGCAGGGCTGTGACCGATACAACCGCTGGGAAACGGCTGCTGTCCTTGCGGATGTAAGTTAATTCATAGATGTCTTCGATTCCGCGTGAAGCCTTGAAGACCAGGGCCTCAAACCCTGGCGCTATTGGAGTTGCTAGTTCGAGGCTCAATGATTCAGCGCGGGCGATCACTTCGTGCGAATCGGAAATCTCAGCTGGTGTGATTTTATTCAGAACTTCTGAAGCAGTGTAGCCCAGCATTCTCTCGGCTCCGACATTAAATAATTGAATAACCCCTTTCGCATCAGTGGCGATGATCGAGAAGTTGGCGCTGTTGAATATAGCATTCTGTAAAGCCCCGGCTGCAAGTAGTACTTCTTGTCGTCGTCCCTCGGTAAGGACATCTATTACGCCGACGGCTTCGGCGATCACAGCAGAGTCGAGATTCTTATTAGACATTACTCATGCTCCTTTTAATAATTGTTGAAAATTCATTAATCATTATTCATTCTTGTTTTTAATAGTTGATTTAATACTGGTCTTAACAATATGAGATTGAGGCATGGGTCCGAAATTTTTATCAGTCCGCCAATATCGGTATCAACCTCAATTTACGGTTTAATGCTGCCATCTCGTTGTAAATTAATTAAATACGTCAAACCGACCTTACTAAGAGGGAGATGGCTGGACAGGATTTGTGCATCAAATGCACTTCAATAAACCTACTTTAATTTTGCTCCAAACCGTGACCTATGTATACTCGTGGTACGGGAACCATTGTCGCTACGTGCGATTTTGATTGGGTGGTCAGATGATTATTTTATGAATCTTGCAATGTAGTTTATTAAACGAATCTGGGATTTTGAATAACTTAATTTAAACTTCTTCGATAACTGATATTATCTCTTTCCATTTTTCAATGTACTCCCTAATTTTATCCATTACCAAATACCATGTGATACTTTGCCTGTTTCAACCATGAGCCGGTCTACCCATCTGGTCATGACTAATTCGTTCTTTAATACTTCTGATATAAAATACCAGTCACCACATTCCGGATGAGCGAAGTGGTGAATGTATTTATCATATACCCACCTCCTTACTGCAAAACACGAACCTCCTATTTGAGATTTCCAGGGTATTCGCGTTTGCCAGGATTCGGGTTTGGGGTAAATTTCATCTCCATCTCCAGTAAGTATTTTATTCTTAAAAAAAATTACATCTGCTTCTTGTGCATTTTCTTTTAATATTTCAATAAAATGATTGTCGGTGATAAAATCGTCATCGTCCAACAAGAATACAAACTCCCCGTTAATCATGTTATGAACGTATTGAAAAGAAGCATTGGCCGATAACATACCCTGCCCGCTATAATCTTTGATAAAGATTTGTTCATAGTCGGATCCGATTTTTTTTAAGCTGTTGATATGCTGTTCAAATAATTCTGTTCGCCTTCCCTCCATCCGTCTTGTGACAATAGACAAAAATGGATTGGTTGAATGCTGAATAACAGAATATTGAAATTTGTCTTTCGCCTTCATTGGATATAGTACTACATCTTAATCAACGAGTGAAGGTAGCATCACCAGTACAAAGCGTTATTACATTCATCAGACCGGTCAGCCAAATGAGGAGAGAATTTAATCTGGATAAAACCAAAAATATTTTCCTTTTACCTTGTTATCTCCTATTAGTTTATCAATGCTAATTTATTTCATTTAAACGATTTTATCCTTATTTTTTTGTTTAACTAATAACTCCCTGTTTCTTTTAAATAAAACAGCATCCAGGGAATACCGTCCACTACCTAACAAAAACAAGGCCACATAAGGCAATAAAAACAATAGAGCATTTTCCTTCCCGCTAAAGGAATCATCCTGGAGTACAACAAAGGCAGCTATGAACATTGTAAATGCGAGCGGGATGATCGTAAACCTGGTATATAATCCAAGAGCCAATAAGATAGAACATAAAAATTCAGCAAATACCGCCAGCACGAGAGACGTCTTGGCTCCAAGTCCGATTGGATCTCCAAATTGAAAATCTCCATGGATCAATTTTAAAAATTTGGGTATTCCGTGATTAAGCATAAGTCCACCCAGGCTAAGTCGCAGAATGAGCGAAACCCAATCGGTGGAATCATGAGACCACCGTGAAGCGGAAAGCAGTTTTTTAAACATAATGATTCGATTTGAACCCAAATATAATGAAACTACCATATCGCATGATATCTTCAAATAGATGAGGATGAAGAACAATGGGGATCGATAACTTCCATGAAGGATGTTCCGATCCGAAGCGGGTTCAAGATGGTATTACAGGAACTATACTAAGCGGTGAGGGCAACGATTAGAATCACATATAGGTCTTATGCAGGGTAAATTCTCATAGTGCATTTCATACCTCTCTTTTCCCCTTTAAGGATAGGGTACCTGAGCTTATCGTTTAGACGAAGAATACTTGCTTGCATTAAATCAAAAAAAATATACGTTTGCATACTTTATTCTTTGCAAGTAATAGCAAGCTAAGTTATAGAGTCATGCGGTGTCATATAGGATTAGAGTGGTTTGTTACCGCTGATTACGCGAAGCAATACGACTATAATGGCTATCACGAGGAGCACATGTATGATAGATCCACCAACATGAAATCCTAAGAAGCCGATGGCCCATATTATAACCAGTATGACAGCTACGGTATAAAGTAAATTTCCCATATTTAATTATTTTTAAAAGTTTAATGATGTAGTCTCTATTATCTATAAATAATAACTACAAGGATGAATGTATAACTTAATACTTAAGCTCAATTAAAAAACAAAAATATTAAATCGGCAGATCTGATCGAAATTTGTCAAAACGATCAGTTGCCTCATTCATCCTTGCAGGCAACCCTACTTAAGGTTTACTAAAATAAAATTGCAGCAATTTTTATTTTACATTATTTTTTGTAAGATCTTTTAGGGCCTTACCCAGTTCATCCATGTCATGATTAAATTCTTTTTTGAAGGATTCCCAATTTTCTTTGGTATCTTCTTTATAATCTCTTGCTTTTGCTTTTAATTCAATATTTTTTTGTTCGAGTGACGCAATGGTTTTGTTATATTCTGCCTTTACATCTTTTTTTACATTGGAAGCGTCCTTTTTTAACTGAGCAATGGTGTTATCATTATCCGTAATTTTTTGATTGGATTCCAAAAGGAAAGCATTGTATTGCTTGATATATTCCTCTTTGGCTACATCAAGGTCTTTAGTAGCCTCTATTACATTATCTTTTGCTGCTTCTACTTTTTGATCGGGTGATTTGCAACTGGTAATTAGAACCAGGAGGGTTGATATTACAATGGTGAACTTATACATTTTTGTTTTATATTTTTTAATAATGGGTTTAGGGTTTTATTTTAAATACCCTTTAAAATTATAAAAGCAGGTCTATAACAAACCTGCTTTCGATAGTTAATGATTATAAAGCTTCGATGATTTCGTGTAATTCTTCTTTTGATTTTCCCAGTTTGATTTGAAGTCGCCCAAGCATCTCTTCTTTTTTGCCTTCTGCAAACATCAAATCATCATCTGTAAGATTTGCAAACTTTTGTTTCAGTTTGCCTTTTTGCTCATGCCAATTTCCTTTTATTTCTACGCTATTCATTATTATTAATATTTACATTCCCGTTACCCCACGAGAAAGGGTATGGAAGGATTTCCATAGTACAAAGGTAAGTGAGCTCGGTAGGCTATCGTTACATCATTAGAATTAATAATTATATTATTCACACATCATCTTAGAATGACATACTATGTAACTCTAAAAAGAAATCAATAGTTGAATGACAAATGGAGTGATGTAAAAATTTACAAATTGAGAATCAACTGGCTTATGATCAGTATATTTATATTTATTTCGAAGCAATAAAAGGTTTATGATTAAACGAATTAAAATACGATCTCAACTAATTATCTATTTATTTTTTTTACTATCCTATTCATTGGCTCAACAAAATTTCACCGCTCCCGGCCTTGAATATATCTGTGAATTAAAAATAAAATTAGATCCCGCTATTGTGGTTGGGCAAACGCCAAAAGGTCTTCGACGGATTATTCCCATAACAGGGGGTACTGTAAATGGTCCTCAAATCAAAGCAGAGATCTTACCCGGGGGAGCTGATTGGCAATACATCAGACCGGATGGAACGGTAGAACTTGAAGCACATTATCAAATAAAGACATCAGACAGTGTGATTATTTACATTGTCAATACGGGTATCCGGGTCGCTACTCCTGAAATCACAGCTAAAATGGCCAAAGGGGAATTTGTTCCCGCCAATGAGTATTATTTCAGAGCTACACCCAAATTTGAATCCCCAGCCGGCAAATACTATTGGATGAATAATAGCCTGTTTATCGCCAAAGGCATCCGCAATCCTGATTTCGTATCCATCCAGGTTTGGAAAGTATTATAGCTTCCTATTCTTGTTGTTTACTAATGTCATTGAATAAAAAAAATATTAAAGTTCCAGTTGTCAGGCCTGCTGAATTTGATAATTACATTTTTGGCGATTGGAAAGCACCGGTATCTACCTTCTATCATAAGTTTCATATTGAGCGAATTGAAAATTATAAAAAACACCTTAAACTTCCTCTTCCGCCGCATCGAAGGTCCGTATCCTTTTTTATATTTCTTACGCAGGGCAATGTGATCCGAAGCAAAGGTCTGAGTACCTATGAAATTAAGTCAAACACTTTTTTTTTATTACCTGCTGATCAGATTACTTCCTTAGAGTATGTGAGTAAAAATGCCAAAGGGTTTTATTGTCATTTTACGCCAGACATATTTTCTTTATTCCAAAAGAAAGGTTTGCAGTCATTTTCATTTTTTGATTTTACCGGTGAACCGCTCGTTCATGTGGCGAATCAAGAGCGGATCTTACAACTTCTTTACATCCTTGAAAATGAAAACAAAAAAAATCACGAAACAAGATTTGAGTTAGTACCCCTATACCTATTTGCACTCTTTGCTGAACTCAAACTTCAATTGCCGCCGCAAGAGTTAAAAAAAATGGATGCTGCTACAATGCTTACACAACGATATAAAAATGCTTTAGCAGAAAGTATATCGGAGCTAAAAACTGTCCAGGAATTTGCACTGCATTTATCCGTTTCATCCAATCATCTCAACAAATGTGTGCAGGCTGCTATTGGCAAATCAGCCCATGAACTATTGGATGATATGCGAATCCTCGAAGCAAAAGTCTTATTAAAACAGACCGAACTGAGTATCGGTGAGATAGCTTTTAGAATTGGCAGGTTCGAACCTAGTGATTTTGCCCGGTTTTTTAAATCCAAAACAGGTACCACCCCAAACCAGTTTCGAAAAGACAAGTGACAAGGATTGATTTTGCATAGTATTGATTAACTCTTGCTTATTTATTCATCAGATATTTAATCAATTTTGAGACTCCTTTACTTAATTCTCTGTTTGATGAAAAAGACTTTATTATTTCTTTTGCTGATCACAACATCATTACTCCCGGCGCAAAAGGACCCAGCCCAAATAAAGTTGTTTCGATTCGGATCATTTGAACAAGAGAAACCTGCCGTAGAATACCCGGATGGAACACGCCTGGATGTTTCCGGTTTTGGTGAAGATTATAACGAAGCATTTTTTGCTAAAGATGGAATCAAAAGATTACAAAGCTGGTTGATCGACAATGCCAGTAAATGTCCTCCTGTTCCGAACAATTTTCGGTGGGGTTCATGTGTTGCACGACCATCTAAAATCGTAGCCATAGGTCTTAATTATGTCGAACATATTCGTGAAGGGCAGGGCTCTGCAGCTACTCCGCCTAAAGAACCAATTATTTTTTTAAAATCTACTTCTGCATTTTGCGGTCCATATGATGATGCCATCATTCCAAGAAATTCCGTAAAGATGGATTGGGAGGTAGAGTTAGCTATCATCATTGGTAAAAAAGCATCTTATGTGAGTGAAGCTGATGCATTGAATTATGTAGCAGGTTATTCGATCATGAATGACTATAGTGAACGGGAATGGCAATTGCAAAAAGATGGCGGACAATGGGACAAAGGCAAAAGCTCCGATCGTTTTGCTCCGCTCGGACCTTATCTCATATTACCTGGAAATATAGGTAATCCACAAGCATTAAATCTGTCTCTGACATTAAATGGTAAGGTCATGCAAAAAGCGAATACGAGTGATATGATTTTTAATATTGCTCAACTCGTTAGTTATACCAGTGAACACATGACTTTATTGCCTGGTGATGTGATCTCATCCGGAACTCCTTCTGGCGTGGGCTCAGGGCATAAGCCTCCTCTTTTTTTAAAAGAAGGAGACGCAGTAGAATTATCCATTGAACATATCGGCACCCAAAAGCAGTCGGTCATCTCCTTTTTACAATCTCAACTCACTGCCGACGAATGGAAGGAATATAAGGATTGGGTAGCTTTGGGTGTAGGTGGTTTACCTAATACATTGGAAGGATATCGTACACTACAAGTTTTGAATAAAAGCATGTTAAATCCATTGGATATTAGCCCATTAAATCCTATGATAGGAACGAAGGAGGACAAATCATTTATCAAAAAATTACCAACAAGGATTGGTCAACGGCCTATGATTGCACCGTTTGCTATTCCTCATCGTCAAACCAATCAGCACAATGACACGACGATTCGTGCGTTAGAAATGAAACTTTTCGATTCACAGGTAGCTCATAACTCTGCTTTATTACAATTTAAGACCAGTGGATTTGAAAAGAATAACCAGGCTCTCTTTTTAAAAGACACAATACATGCCAATGCTGCGATGATCAAAAGGACACATGGAGAGATTGCACATATTCATCCACATGACGGATCCATGCATATGACATATTTAAGTGCGAGCGATGCAAAAAAAATAATTGAAGCGGGCTGGGGAGAGTTGCATGGCCTGGCAGGTAGTGATAGATTGTCGGCTACTTATGTTATGATCTATTCACCTCGTGATGAAAAAGAATTAAACATTACCAAACAAATTTTAGAAGCTGCTATAAAGTTTGCTACTTATATTCCTAAATGATAAAATAATTTCTTCGACACTTTTTTTTAAAATCAAGATTTATGTTTAAACTAATTATCTCTATTCAAATTGCGTTGTTTGGTTTTTGGTTTTTAATCAGTAATGTTCTGATTAAACATCCGAAAGCTACTTTATCAGATGTTACCGTTTGCCATTCTATTCCTTCGGAAGATATGCGATTATTCGCTTTGGATCCTGAGTTCCAGGCTTTGCATCCTTCTCCATTAAAATTAGATTATGAAGGACTGGGGCAAGCAATTACATTCAAAACTGCAGATGGCGCGGATGCGAATGGATACCTGATCTCCTCAAAAAAGAAAAGTGATCAATGGTTAATGGTATACCAGGAATGGTGGGGGTTAAATGATTTTATCCGCAAACAATCCGACACCTATTATAAAGACCTTGGCGAAAATGTAAATGTATTAGCTGTCGATTTATATGACGGCAAGATCGCGACCACTCCCCAGGAAGCTGGCAAATTAGTATCCGAAGCAAAAGAGCCAAGATTGGAATCCATCATCAACGCGGCAATAGGATATGTAGGAAAAAAAGCTAAGATCGCCAATGTGGGCTGGTGTTTTGGAGGAGGTTGGTCATTGCGTTCCGGCTTGCAGGGAGGTAAACAAACGGTCGGTACAGTCATGTATTATGGCATGCCGGTAAAAGATGTGGAAAAATTAAAAATGCTTAGTGGTGATGTATTAGGGCTATTTGCAACCGAAACAAGGATTTCAAAAGAAGTCATCGAAGAGTTTGCCGCTAATATGAAATTAGCCGGTAAATCATTGGAATATAAAATATTTAATGGTGTACATGGATTTGCCAACCCCAGTAATCCTAAATACGACGAAGCTCTGGGTAAAGAAGCTTATGATATGTCGCTAGCTTATTTAAAAAAGAAATTTTAATAAATCCAATAGCATTATTCAATTTGTTTCTAAACTCTAATTTCTAAAAAACCTTTCCAATGAAATCTTATCTGCTTCTGTTTGTAGCAATATGTACGATGATCACCAGCACAACTTCGCAATCTGCATTCATCACTGTTCCGAATAAAGGAGGGCAATCCATCACCTATTCTCCATCTTCAGGTATTAAAATTCTTAAAGTACAAGGGTACTCTTTTAAAGACCTGAATAAAAATGGCAAACTTGATTCTTATGAAGATTGGCGATTACCTGCGGAAGTCAGAGCTAAAGATTTATCGTCAAAATTATCTATCGAACAAATTGCCGGTCTTATGTTGTATAGTGCTCATCAATCTATACCGGCAAGACCAAGAGGTTTTCAATCGGGTACGTACAACGGAAAACCATTTCCGGAATCAGGGGCCAAACCGGAAGACCTTACCGATCAGCAAAAAATATTTCTGGAGAAAGATAATCTACGGCATGTATTAATTACAACTGTAGAGTCGCCGGAAGTATCCGCAAAGTGGAATAATAATGTTCAGGCATTTTGTGAAAGTGTAGGTTTTGGTATTCCGGCAAACAATAGTTCTGATCCAAGGCATGGCACTGTTGCAAAGGCAGAATATGATGCCGCAGCCGGCGGTGCTATATCAATGTGGCCCGGCCAATTGGGTATGGCTGCAACCTTTGATCCTATGATCGTACAACGGTTCGGCCAGGTTGCCGCGCAAGAGTATCGTGCATTAGGCATCACTACTGCTCTATCTCCACAAGTAGATATAGCTACAGAGCCAAGGTGGTCAAGAGTCAATGGAACATTTGGTGAAAACCCTTATCTGTCTGCAGCGATGTCGCGAGCTTATTGTGATGGATTTCAAACTTCAGAAGGAAACAAAGAGATAAAAGATGGATGGGGATATAATAGTGTAAATGCCATGGTAAAACATTGGCCGGGTGGCGGTTCCGGTGAAGCAGGCCGCGATGCACATTATGCTATTGGAAAGTATGCCGTATATCCCGGTCATAATTTTCAAATGCATTTTATTCCTTTTACTGAAGGGGCATTTAAACTTATTGGAAAAACAAAAATGGCTTCTGCTGTCATGCCGTATTATACTATCTCCTGGAATCAGGACGAAAAAAACAAAGAAAATGTTGGCAATAGTTATAATAAATATATCATCACGGACTTGCTTAGAAATAAATATAAATTCGATGGAGTGGCCTGTACCGATTGGTCTGTAACTCATGATCATAAAATGATGGATATGTTTACGGATGGCAAATCATGGGGCACTGAAAAAATGTCTGAGGCTGAGCGTCATTACAAAGTGTTGATGGCCGGCGTGGATCAGTTTGGAGGTAATAATGATGCCAAGCCTATTATCGAAGCTTATGCTATAGGTGTAAAAGATGTCGGTGAAAAATTGATGCGTGCGAGGATGGAAGTATCGGCTGTACGATTATTGAAAAATATATTCAGAGTAGGTTTATTTGAAAATCCTTACGTAAAACCGGATGAAACCAAATCTATTGTTGGCAAACCTGATTTTATGAAAGAAGGTTACCAGGCACAGTTAAAGTCCATAGTCATGCTGAAGAATAAATCCAATGTATTACCATTAGCATCTGGTAAGACGGTTTATGTTCCTAAAAAATTTACACCGAAGAGTAGAAATTTTCTTGGGATGGAAACACCGGAGTCTATGGATTACCCTGTTAATATGACCATTGTCAAAAAATATTTTAAAGTCACAGACAATCCCGATGAAGCGGATTTTGCTTTAGTATTTATTGAAAATCCCAAATCAGGTATTGGTTATGATGCAAAAGATTTAAAGAACAATGGCAATGGTTATTTGCCGATCAGTTTACAATTTAAAGAATACACTGCTACGGATGCAAGAGCAGAGAGTCTGGCAGGAGGAGATCCGATGGAAACATCTGCTAACAGAACGTATAAAAACAAATCCATTACTTCTTCCAATGTTTCCGATCTATCTATGGTAACCGATACATATGATAAAATGAAAGGTAAGCCGGTGATCGTATCGATAGCGATGGACAATCCCATGTTATTTAATGAATTCGAATCAAAGGCCAATGCCATCATCGTAGGATTCAGAGTACAGGATCAGGTCTTACTCGATATTTTGACTGGCAAGGCAGAACCCAGTGGTTTATTGCCAATGCAGATGCCTGCCGATATGAGTACCGTAGAATTACAAGCAGAAGATGTACCTCAGGATATGAAATGTCATACCGATACGGAGGGACATGTTTATGATTTTGCCTTTGGTTTAAACTGGAAAGGTGTAATCAAGGATGCAAGAACAATGAAATTTTCACAAGCCATGATATCAAAAACCATTAATTCAAAAACAAAATGAAACAAATTATTTTTTCTCTCGTATTAGTATTGCTGAATAGTTCAGCAAATGCCCAGTGGACGCTGGATAAGAATCATTCTAAATTTACATTCATAGCCCTGCACCACGGGATTTCTGAATTAGATGGGTATTTTAAAAAATTTGATGGTAAAATCACCGCTACCAAAGATGATCTTTCAGATGCTGTTTTTGATATTAGTATTGAAACAGCCAGTCTCAATACCGATCTGGAGATGAGGGACAATCATCTTAAAAGTGAAGACATGTTTAATGTAGTCAACTTTCCTTTGATGACCTTCAAGAGTACTTCTTTGAAAAAAATCTCAGGCAATAAATATGCTATGATGGGTGACCTGACCATAAAAGGAATTACTAAATCAATCACTCTGGATGTTACGATGAATGGACCTGTCGCGCATCCGGATCCAAAAAACACAATACCACAACTTGGTATGAAAGCACTGGCTACCGTCAAAAGAAGTGATTTTGGTATTGGAAGCAAACTTCCGGTAGCTATGGTAGGTGATGAAATACAGATACGGGCCACCGGTGAATTTCAGAAGAAATAATTTTTTATACGACGTTCATGCTGCATACGGAAATAAAAGATGAAGTCCTCTTCATTAAACTGAATCGACCTGAAAAACGAAATGCTATCAACGATGAAATCATACTTCAACTTGATTCCATTTTTTCATCTGTTTCGCCGGATATAAAATGTGCGATCATCTACGGGGAAGGAAAACATTTCAGTGCAGGGCTTGATTTATCTGACCTTACTGAAAGAAATGTCATTCAAGGCATTCACCATAGTCGTATGTGGCATAGAGCTATGGATAAAATTCAATTTAGTCCGGTTCCCGTGATTGCAGTATTACATGGGGCATGTATTGGTGGTGGGTTGGAATTAGCATCTGCATGTCATATACGGGTTTCCGATATGAGCACATATTATGCGTTGCCAGAAGGACAACGCGGTATTTATGTAGGAGGTGGATCTTCAATACGCTTGCCTCAATTGATAGGAATTCAGCGAATGACTGATATGATGCTTACGGGCAGAGTGTATAATGCAGAAGAAGGCGAACGAATTGGTATTGCACAATATCTGACTGCTATCGGTACAGCCTTAGAAAAGGGAATAGATCTGGCTCAAAAAATAAAAACAAATTCAAGTCTGACGAATTACGCTGTCACCAATGTATTACCAAGAATTATAAATGCAGGTGCAGATTCCGGTCTGATGATGGAAAGTCTTATTGCAGCTATAGCACAAGACACACCGGATGCCAAAACAAGATTGAATGATTTTTTAGAAGGCCGCGCCAATAAAGTTTCTTCCGTTTCCGAATTCATCATCAAATCTCCGAAATCCGAATCCTGAAATCCGAAATGACTCTCGTTCGTAATCGATCACTCTTTGGTCCACAAAAAACCTCCAGGGTCTTACAGGATGACGGTACTGTTTACTATTCATCCACGGATCTTTTACAAGCATACCCTGAAAAAATCACTCAAAAATTAATTCATTGGTCTTCTGTATCACCGGACAAAACATTCCTGGCACAAAGAGATCATCACAGTAAATGGAATTGTTTGACCTATAAAAATGCTTTACTCAAAGTCAAAACAATCGCTCAGTATTTATTGAATCAACATATTTCCGATACTGAAAGCATAGTGATATTATCTGAGAACAGCATTGAACATGGTCTTTTGGCTTTAGCAGCCATGTATATCGGAATACCTTATAGCCCGATATCACCTGCCTATTCAATGATATCGGATGATTTTATCAAACTGGGCCATTGTTTAAAAGCAATGACACCTAAAATAATATTTGTTCAGGATCAAGACAAATTTCATCGGGCCATTCAATTTGCAAAAAATCTTTTTCCTCAGGCACTGGTGATGTCGGCGGAAGATGTTAATTCAATAGCTACACTGGAAGATTC
>JBDTUE010000119.1:0-12441 GCA_040007895.1 Saprospiraceae bacterium
GTAAGATGAGATCTGACCACCTAGTAGAGTAGAGCCTTTTTTTATTTGTGCATTAATAGCCAAACTTGTAAAAGCTAATAAAATTGAAAGCGTAAAGTGTTTTATCATAGTATTATTTTTTTCAATAATACAGAATTTATTATATAAGTAGTGTTAAAAGGTTCATAAATAAACCTGCCTTTATTATTCTTTTATTTTATTCGGCGAAATAATTAAATTATTTAAATTCTCAATTATTCACAAGTGTGCTTAAATGTTCGAAGTCTATTCGCTTGGGAGCATTTGTCCTGCGACTCCATTGGACCATTGAATGATATAAGATGCTTGAATGAATTTATACGCTGTAGAGCAGTTGTACTGCTAGTTCCTTTAATTATTGATTAATATTAAATACTTGAATGGTCGAAGTACAACTTCTCCAGAGCTGCAAGGTCGAAGTGCAACTTCTCCCCAACCTTTACATGGGTCGAAGTACAACTTCTCCCAAGCTGGAATCGTCTGATGGGTTTCTATGTAGATGTACTGCAACTTTGTCACCGTTGTAATTCTCCGTTATCCGGATTTCCTTTTTCATCCAGCAATTGAATACAGGTGGCTGGGCCAAGGTCCGGTTTTTCCCAGGAAGACAAAGCCCATACAATTTTTTTATCCGGACTTACTTCGAATACCTGCACGGTACCAGCCCATTCAGCAGTATTATTATTGCCCGCAATCCAACTGCAGATAACAGTATTGCCATTGGCCAAACGATTAGCTGTTTGCGTGTTGCCAATTTTAAATGGAGCATCAGCCTTTGTGAATTCCCATACAGTTTCACCCTGCGGGTTAATTTCCCGGGTATACCCCATACCATCGCCTGAAATTAATGTATTGCCATTGTGGAGTCGAATGACAGACCAGGCAGAGGGAGCATTAGCTGACCATACTTCTTTTCCATCCAAATCAAATTCTACTACTTTTTTCTCAGCAAATAGGCCGACCATAATTGTTTTTTTTCCTGGTGTCATACGGACATGCCGAAATTGTCCATGAGGATTTATTGACGCAGTGGGAATAATAATTTCTTTCAGCAATTTATTGGTGGCTGTATTAAAAATAAGGACTTTACCAATGGGACCATTCAACACCATCATCACACTGTCTTTTCCTATTGGTTGACAGGAATGGGTTTCTGTGCCTGGTGCGCAGATATATTGCCAGATTAAATTCTTTTCTGGTGTAACGATTCCGGCACCGGACATACAGGCGTATACAATATTTCCATTTGACAATAAGGTGGCATCATCGAATTCCTGTATTCCTCCTGTTGCGGTACGCAGTGGAATCGAATATTGCCAAACCACTTTTCCTGCCCGAACAAGGAACATGGATTGCGCTGTGGGTTTCCGCATATCCCATTCCCCTGCATATAAAAAATCGTGTTGTTTTAGTCCTTTACCAGGCAGTTTGTAACCATCCGGTAAAGTTTGTGCATTTGTATAGCCAATGATAGTGATCAGGAATGCTGAAGCAAATAATATATATTTCATAATTAATCTTCTTTTTGGTCTTTTGTATTGCAGATTGATTTATAAATTTGAAATGGAGATATATGGTTTGTGATCGACATCATTAAATGCTGAAATGCCGTATTAGCATCTTATTGAACTATTTATTTTCAGAAATCATTTTTATTGCAGCGTCTATTCTCGGAAGTAATCCTAGAATTCAGTCATAAGGTATCCATTCTTTTATTTTCTCAACAGTCCTGCTGAGTTTCTTTTTCTAAACTCAATTTATATTTCATGATTTGAAACGCTAATTTAATAGAATAATTATGAAGTGCATTATACTTTGAGATGTTGGGACATTTAAAATTATTCTTTAAATTGATGAAGATATAATTAGAATGCATAAATCTGACGAATACACCTGAACTAACTAAATGGTCCATTACCGAAGGATGAGCAATAAGCCACTCCCCCCAGTACGAATCTATCGATATACGTTATTTCTTCAGCTTGTGATTTATTGAGAAATGCCATGATGTATCTCATGGATATATTGGTCTTTCAGATGATCATAAAAAGAATGCCTGGTCATGACGGTGGCGATTAAATTTGAAAACAAGGCTGTCAACAGGATATAAAAGATCACATTGTGGCTGTTGGTCATTTCTAATACAAGTATGGATGATGTGAAAGGGCTTCTGGTAATGCTCGTCAAAAACCCCGTCATACCACATAAAATTAAAAGATTGGTCTCTGTGTCAGATAAATGAAACCAACCCGAAAACAAAGCGCCAAGGCTGGCTCCAGCACTTAAAGAGGGTGCAAAAATACCACCGGATGCCCCTGTAGAAAATGAAACGATTGGGCCGAAAATTCTTAGTACAGGCAGATACCATTCCACATGTTTTTGCCTCGTAAATAGAGTGGTTACCATTATTTCTTTTCCTGAACCCAGAATTTGCCTATCTACCAACACAGCAAGTGTGGCAATAACCAATCCACAGATTATGATATAAATTATCTTTTGAAAGTTCTTTCTTAATACTTTTTTCTTTTTGTAAATGAACAATATAATACTACCCATTCCACTACCTGCCATCCCGGTGAGCATAGCTAAAGGAATCGTGAGAAGAATTATCCAGGGAGGCACTATGTCCAAACTAGGGTATCCCAAATAAAGATAAGGGCCTAAAAAACTCAATGCAGTAAGGCCCGAAATAATAACACCGGTGAGCAATGCAGATTTGAAAAAACTAAAATGTGTTTTAGTTAGTTCCTCAATCGCAAAGACAATACCACCGAGTGGCGTGTTAAATGCTGCTGCAAGTCCAGCGGCGGCACCTGTTACAATCATATTTCGTTTAGAAATTTTGGGATACCAGCCAGGCAGTACATCATTTATTTTCTTGAAAATAGAAGCAGAGATCTGAATGGTGGGACCTTCCCGGCCAATGGCACCACCGCCAAAGACCATGATTAAACTTGAAAGTATCTTTATAATAATGACTTTCACATTAAGCAATACATTTACTTTGTAAACATGTTTGGGATTGGTCAATTCAATAGCGGCAGTTACCTGAGGAATACCGCTACCTCTTGCATAAGGTGCATATTTTGTAACCATCCACCAAGCTAAAACAAAACAAGTAGGTGTGATGAAGAAAAATGTCCAACTTACTTTTTCAAAAATGAGACGCATGGCTTGTTCTGCCCAGGAAAACAATTTAGCATACAATATGGCGACCCCACCAGAAATAAAGGCCCCAGTCCAAAAAGGCAGTGCATTGAGTAAGTTCCTTTTAAGATTTTCGTTCCTTATTAACTCGAACTTTGATTTTAAGGTTTTCCTTGTCTTGTCAAAAAAACTCATTGTCAAATTTAATGCTTCTTCCCAAAGTAAGTACTAAAGGTTTCGGGTTTTACTCTTGGGCGGAATACAAAGTACAAGGTTCAATTTTTTAAATACAGTTCAATAGTTACACAAATACATCAGTTGGGCAACTCTTATCGCCAGATGCAGATCCAATGTTTACTGATGTTTCCAGGGTTTTTTCTACCTCCGAAAAGGCGCCATGAATTCTAATAAAGTTAATGCAAGAAGACTGATTCCGGCACCGCGGAATAGTGTATTCCAATATCGAATTATATGGATGTCGCAAGGACATGCAAAACGCCATGTTGACACGGTGATCGGTTAGTTATTTCCTGAAATCACTTTTATTGCAGTGTCTATTCTTGGTAACAAACCCTGCACTCTGTCCACAGCCCATCCATGATAAACGTCACGCAGTAATATCAGCGTGGTATGCACCTTATTCAGATCTCTTGAATCTCTGTCAAAAATTATTTTGGCCACCTCATTTTCTACTTTACTGATTCTATCCTGGTCTTCATAGACTTTTGAAAGCACAGAAGCTGATTGTACGCCTATTTTCGACAGAATATTATTAGTCTTTGCAATGCTCCATGCTTCATTATCTAAATATCGATACAATGCACCCGAAGGGGCAATAAGGTCTAAATGGAATTCATTGTTTGATACCAAGTCACTTTGTTAACTTTTATTATTTAGTATGGAGTCAATATTTGCAAGAATCTTTAAATTGTATTCTTGCATTTCCTGAATAGCTATTTTGTTGTGCCTTAGTTCATTCGCTATACTTGTTAAGATGGTTTTTGTGTTTTCTTTTTCGTGCAGTTTATTTATATACTCTGTGGTAAAAAGAGCTAACAAGACGCTGAATATAATTAGTAGAGATTCTCCTAAATACTCTTTCCAGGTTTTTTCCGAAGTAACATAAACTTTGTTTAGAAGTAAATTTGCTTCTGGTTTTATCGACTCAGTATTTTTAGGATCTTCTTTCATAGGATTTAAGTAATTTAATAAAAAACTTTTTCTCCAACGATATTCAATTCATCGCCTATTTGAATCCATTTTCCTATTTCTGTATGGGGTATATAACAATTTACTGTTAAAAAATAATGATGACCATGTTCTTTTAAAGTCGACCATTCCGGCAAATCAGCAGCTCGATGTCTTGAAAAGATCTTTGGAAATGCATGAATGACCTCACCCGTATCAGGATGACGAGAAGGAACGACACATCTTGCTCTTGGGCTCATACCTATTAGTGTCACGTCACCAAGAGTGAATTCAATTCCCGTCCCTTCTTTTGAAAAAAGATGATCTTCCCAAAATGGACTTGTCCCTTCTATTTCGATAGTTGCCCGAAATCGTTTTCTCGTCTCTTCCAGGTCCATATGATTAAACCAACCGGCAATTGAGTTTAAACTGGAGGTCGAAAGAAGAGTAATCCCGCTTATATCCGGGATATCCATGAAACGACCTTCCTTGTTTTGAAGCAGTGTAGAAGGGATTTTAAAAAATGAAGTCAGATATGCATCGATAGCGGTTTTCTCATCTTGTAGATGAAAGTGATTCCATTCTGTAATTCCCTGAGGTCTAAATGAAACTATCTCCTTTTCAAAATCAATGGCCGAACGTAAGGTGTGAACAAGTGAGTTGTTTTTTCCATTTATAAAATTCCCCTCGGAGTCGAAAATTGCATATTCTCTGTCATGTAAGAGACAACCACCTTTTGTTACCATTCCTTTTTGCAAAGAAATTCCATCCAATGATTTTATCGGGTAGATAGTGATTCTGCTTACTGTAGGTTTAAGTTCCATTAATAAATACTTGGTATGTTGAAGGTGAATAGTTTTATGAAATGTCGTTATTGTATCTCATCCTTTTATTTGCTCACTATTTCCACCAGTTCGACTTTATAAACCAGGGTAGAGTCTTTGGATAAATAATCGGGATACTCGTTCCGTTTACTTAACGCTGTAGGAACTATCAACTTTCGGATTTCTCCGGTCTTCATTCCGGTGACCGCTTCATCAATTCCAGCAATAACTTGTTTTTTTTCCAGTGTGAATTTTATCGCTGGTGCCGGTTTTTCAATCGAATAGAATTGTTTCCCACTTTGATAACTCATGGATTCATAGATAGCAACTTCTTGACCAATTTTTGCGGCTTCTCCACTACCGGCTTTTAAAACTATAAAGCGTAATCCTGATGTAGTTGTCATTTCGATTGGATTTTGTTCATGTACCATAGAACTCATCAATATAATTAGTGAAACGGTAGCAATTATGAGTTTCATGTTTATATATTTGGCTTTGTAATTGTTTCCACACCTCAAAAATATAAGGAAGTAGATTAAGGGAGGGATCTAATTTCATAAATAGAAGTGTACTTTAAAGTTAATTCGATTTCTTAGAGCAATACAATCAGGAGTAAAGTTCCCCATAAAATGCAACATTAGGTCTTTTAATGTTCTTTATCTGTTGATCATTTTATATGAGAGGTTAATAGAGCAAGTCATGGCTAAAGCTGAGATTCAATAGGTGATAGTAACCCCAACCTTAAGGCTGAGGTACTATCTGCATGCTAAATGGCTTAAGTCATGAATAACTGGATTCGCTTCGTGCTTTCGTAAAATTATTTTATTTGCGTAAGGAGGTGTTTTTCTTTTGGCAATTCAATCATTAGTAAGGTTCACCATAAAATGCATGGAATATCTTTTAATATTCTTATCTGATTACCATTTTATTTTAGTGATTAATAAAGAAAGTCATGGCTAAAGCCGACCTTCAATAGGTGATAGTAACCCCAGCCTTAAGGCTGAGGTTACTATCTTCGTGCTATAAGGCTTAAGTCATGATTACTAGATTCGCTTCGTGCTTTCTTGAAATTATTTTATTTGCGTAAGGAGGTGTTTTTCTTTTGGCAATTCGATCATTAGTAAGGTTCACCATAAAATGCATGGAATATCTTTTAATATTCTTATCTGATTACCATTTTATTTTAGTGATTAAAAAAGAAAGTCATGGCTAAAGCCGACATACAATAGGTGATAGTATCCCCAGCCCCAAGGCTGAGGTTACTATCTGCATACTATATGGCTTTAGCCATGAATAACTGCATTTGCTTCGTGGCTTTCGGGAAATTATTTTAATGGAATATATTTAATGTTAGTCGCGATCGATAAATTAGAAGGAGGACTATTAACTTTTGCCATTGATTCCATTGGTTTATTCTACAAAATACATATTCATATTTCCTTTTCCTTTGGCATTTATCTGCCCTCTGGGAATACAATTATATTTCTCCTTGATTAATTCATAAGTGGTCTCTGATATATTAATTTTTCCAACTTCTCCATTGCTTTCCATCCTACTGGCTGTATTTACAGTATCTCCAAAAAGATCATATGCGTATTTCTTTTTACTAACAACACCGGCTACCACCGGACCGGAATGAATTCCTACCCGCATATTCCATTGGATTTTGTTTTTAATGTTTCGGTCTTCTAAATATTTGAACATTTGTTTAACCGCTTCTATACAATGGAATGCATGATTTTTATTTTTTTGCGGCAATCCACAGGCTGCAAAATATGCATCGCCAATTGTTTTTATCTTTTCAATTTGAAAAGTTTCAAGGATATCATCAAAGTGACTAAAAATATCATTAAGTTCTTTCACAAGTTTATTGGGCGTAATAGCGGAAGCCAATAATGTGAAATCCTTAAAATCTGTGAAAAGAATGGTAACATTCTGATACCTTTTTGTTGTAGCCTTTCCTTTGCTTTTGAGTTCATCTGCTATCGGTTTAGGCAGAATGTTTAACAATAATTCATCTGATTTTTTCTTTTCATCCAAAATGATAAGCTCGGCCTTTTTCTTTTCTGTTATGTCCCTGATGATGCCACTATAATATCTTTTACCATCATTATCCCAGCTTCCAAGCGTAAGTTCAATAGGGAATTCTTCCCCGCCTTTTTTTACAGCTTTCAATTCAAGCACTTTGCCAAGTACATGAGGTTTCTTTCTTTGATTCATTCTTTCTATGCCTTTATCATGTCGTTGATGTAATTCATGAGGAATGATCAACGTCAGCGGTTGACCAATGGCTTCCTCTGAAGAATAACCAAATATATATTCTGCTCCTTTATTCCAGAATAAGATTCGTTTAGACTCATCAGAGGTGATGATCGCATCATTTTTTGAACTGCATATTACCTGAAATCTTTTGTTTTGTTCTTGAATAAGACTCTCGATTTCATGTTTTTTAAAAAGATTAAAGTCAATGTTTCCGTGATAGTGAATTTCTTTTTTTGAATCTTTTTTTGCCATGAATGAATAAGTTAGCAGGTACTGTAAAATAGTTTATTGGATTGATTTTTTTTGTCTAAAAAGTAAATATACTCAAGTCTCTTTAAATTCCGATGATTGCCGAATCCACAATTCCGTCCCGCTTTTTGCGGGATTGACCCGGTATTCCGATCGCTTTTTATAGGAGTAGACGGATGGCCATCGGGACTAAAGGTTTACCTCGGGTGGAAGAGCAAATAATTTGAAAACAAAAGCTGAATGTCACGTTTAGAAAGCAGGTTCTACGGCCAGACTTGCACAACCCCATGTCAATATCCGTTATCTCATTTGACAATTCCGACAGGTATATTTTTCCGTTTTAGTTTCTTTGTAACAAAATAAATAACAACGATAGCTGCAATAAATATAAGGGTCGAAAGAATCTCCCATTTACTTAAACCAGTAAGCAACCAAATAATTGCGACAATTCCGATTAATGGAGTAATGAGTCCGCCCGGTGCTCTAAAACTTTTTTCATCTCCTTCTAGTTTTGTCTTTCGCAATTTGATGGTTGCCAAAATAACTGCGAGATAAACGAGCAGTATACAGGCACTTGCCAGAATAGCTAATTGTTGAAACCCACCCGAAACAGAAAATATAAATATAAGTAACCCATACGTTATAACCGCAAGGTATGGCGTGGCAAACTTAGGATGCACTTTGCCGAGAAATTTTGGAAATAATCCGTCATTTGCTCCGGCAAACAAAGACCTGGGGGTGCATAAAATATCAAGTGAAACATTTGCAAAACTGGAAAGTGCAGCACAGAGTAATAAAATGGTTCCACCTACAGATCCAACTATCTTAGTAGCTACTGCCGCTAAAGGCGCATCTTTATATAAAGCCATTTGTGTTCCCAATACACCCTGTACAACTGTTTGTAAAAGCAGGAATAATACCAATACCACTATTCCGCCAATGCAAATACTAAGTGGAACGGAACGCTTAGGGTTTTTAATTTCTCCACCTACCCCCAGGGATATTTCAAATCCGGCAAAAGCAAAAAATAAAATGAGTGTTGTATCACTAAATGTTTTAAACGAAGGTAAATTCCCCCATTGCAGATTATCTGCCTTTACATAACTGAAACCGAAAATGATGATACCCAGCAAAGGAAGCAATTTTATAATTGTAATTATTTTTATGATATTGATACTTTGCTTTGCCCCTAAGACATTTATTAAGATCATAAAAACAGTCAGAAGAAGAAATAAAATAGCACGACTCTGTGGATTTTTAAAGACCGGAAATAACACCACCAATGAATCTCCAATAATGTTTAATAGCGCAGCACTTCCTAAAATACCCCATCCAAAAAAATATAACCAGTTAACGATATAACCCGGGAAACTGCCAAATGCAGCTACTATATAAGCATACGAACCACCACTGGTGGTAATACGACTTCCTATTTCTGCATAACAAAGCAGGATAGATGCAAACAGGATGCCGCAAACTATATAGCCGAATATGGCAAATGTTCCTAAGGCAGTGCCTACAATGCCAGGAAGTGCAAAAATACCTGCGCCAATTACGCCACTTATGATTGAAAGGGTAAGCCCGGGAACTCCTATAACGCGCTTTAATCCTTCATCAGAATTTGTAGTTGACATGGTTCATCAAGTTTTGGTAATAAAATTAGTTGTTGAATATTGGAGCTCAAATGTCTGCATTCAAATTGGCCAAGATTTAATATTGAAACTTTGAAAAAGATACTCCATTAAATTTAAACACTCCCGCTCCATCTGTTCCAAACCAGAGTCCACCTTTTTTATCCTTATAAATAGTTTCTATTCCTCTTGCCGGAAGACCTTCTTTCGTTGAATAATTAGTTAGATTCCTTCCGTCGTATCGCCAAACACCTGCATCAACGGTACCAATCCAAAGATTTCCAGCACTGTCTTCATTTATTGAAAGGACACGAGCTAGTGTACCGGGACCAGATTTACCTGTATTCAAAAAATCGGGATTACTTAATTCTTTTTCTTCTGTAAAATTGCTTAAGGTTTTACCATCATAGCGAAATAGGCCTTTACCATTGTTGCCAAACCACATGTTTCCATATCTATCTTCGAAAATCGCAAGAACAGCAGGTCCAGCCAAGCCTTTTTCCGAAAGCCAGGTAAAAGATTTGCCGTCATATCGACAAACTCCCAATGTTTGTGTGCCAAACCAAAGGTTACCCTTTTTATCTTTCAAGGAACAATAAACCGAATATGGATTCAGCTTGTATGAATTTGGTTTTTGTGGATCTGTAGTGTTTTTATGTTTTGAATCAGGATTAGTCAAGAGAGTATAAGAAAACGAATTGCCATTATAACGATAAGCGCCACCACCTGCCTTAAACCATAAATCGTCTTTTCCAGTATTCAACTCTTTGCCTGGTTTTCCAGGTGATGGTTTTTTTTCATGATTCGGGAATTTAGTAAAATTTATTTCCTGTCTGCCTGACAACGGGGCATCAAAACAGCTGATACCGCCTGATGTACCAATCCAAATATTGCCTGATTTATCTTCTTGAATTGAATTTACCTGGTTGTCACATAATCCATCTTTATCGGTAAATTGAATCAAGGTATTCCCGTGCTCGTCATAACGATATACTCCTTGTCCATTCGTGCCGAACCAGTAGATATTATTTAAATCCTGAAAAATACATAGAATGGATTTGCCAGGTTCTGTTGTTGTATTTGCCTGGAATGCACTAATGTTTGACGGAACAGGTTGGGTTTTGTTTTGTCCATTAATGGACGTAATAAAAATGATGGATAGCAGGTACAAGTAATTTTTGGTTTTCTTCATTGTTCTTGAATATAAGAGGAAATTTATTTTAAAAGTATTTTTAAAATTGTCCATGTTGAGTTGGTTATGCATTTCATTTATAGAATACTATTTAGGAATTTGCATACTCCAGCAATGAAGTCCACCTCCATGATGATTTGTTTCCGTTGTATTTATTTGATATATTTTCCGGTCAGGGAAATACTGCTGCAATATTTGTTTTGCTAATTCATCTTTTGCTTTGGAGGATTCTGGTTTCCCTTCTGTCCAGTATTTGGATTCAAATACCGTTTTATTTGTTATCAAAAAATTCAGATAGCTGCTTGAAGGCACAAAATGTACCGTATCCCCTATAGAAAAGTTCTTTTGTTCATTCAGAATTCTCCTTGACAGAAAACGTATTTCTTCATTCTTATTGACTGTATCTAATGTAAAGGTCATATAGTCGATGTCAGGTACCGGCATTTTAATAATCTTGAATGGTTTGCCATTTTGATTAGTAGCAAGCAGGAGAATGTCATAGTTAACTTTCATTCGCTCCAGTGTTACTTTTTTAACCGGGTCATTGGCTGCTTCTGCTGAATCCGGAAACGAAATTAAAATGGTGGTATCATTTACAAAACGACAGAACTCATCCAGATGTCCTTTCACACCAATACCAAAATAGTTTTCTGTTATATGTGTTCCCCATCCGAAAGGATCTTCTGCAGCCCCTTCTTTTAACCAGATTATCTTTTTTGCATTTAAAACGTTTTTGAGTTCCATTTCCTGCTGATCCTTAGTCATCGTTGGATTGCGTTGCATATTCACAGATTCTACCTGTAGAATTGTTCCATTCCCATTAGTCTCTATGGCACCACCTTCATTAATCATGGAAGAAGAAACTACAGTATAGGGAAATTCTTTTAGATGTATTGCAGTATATGCCTCTCTCTTTTTTTTATCCTCCTCTATGTAATCTTTAAATTCTTCCTCAAAATACCAGCCGTAAGAATTCCACGCAAAATTTACCAGGCGCTTTTCACCATTTCTGTTTTTCATAAACATGATTCCATCCCGTTGAGCATAATTATAATTGATTGTAGAATTCATAAAAAAAATGCTGTCCATGTTTGCTCCCGCTTCTGAAAGTTTCATAATGAAACTTGTTTTTAATGAATCAGCCACCAGTGTGTACACTTTTGTTTCTTTACTTAGCTGGGTTGCCAGTTCAAAGGTTGCTGCATCGTCAAGTCCACCTACAATAACGCCCGATTGGTACTCCCATTCAGCAGGAAGATAAAACTCCATCTTGTTTACCTGAATGCATGAATAGATATTGATAAGGATGGTTAAGCAGGTTAATATCTTTAATATTTTCATATTTGTTTATTAATGTTACTACAGGATAGGTAACTGACCGTTAATTCGTACCATAAGGATGCTGATAACGAGCAAATATAGTTATTGAAGCAATGTCGTTCCAGGAATTGTATTTCTGTTTTGTTGTTTTCGTTACTTTCAAATAACGAGATGTTTTACAATACAGGACGCAGATACATGTTATTTTGCGCTGAGTAGTCTCACGGCCCGTACTTCTTTAACACAGTCTCAACACTCTCCCATAACCTTAATACAGCCGGGATATTTTTTGAAGATTCTTCGTAATCCAATTTTCCTTTTTCAGTCAAACTATATTTGCTGCCAATCTTGATTACTAAACCGTTATTTGTCAACCAGGCCAGGGAAGTCTGCAATTCTGTATGTGTCGGAATTGCATGATTGATTCCGTCAGCAATATTTGAGATTGAACTAAAGTCTACTGGTCCTGTTTGGGAGCCGAGGGCAATCGATAGAAAAATCAAAGATATAGTTTGGTTGTCCGTCATATTTTCAAGTTACTTTGGCAAGTTTGTTTCCCTATTCTGTTGCAAGAAGTAAAAATAACAGACACCCAAAGCAGTGAGCGAAA
>JBDTUE010000120.1:0-12428 GCA_040007895.1 Saprospiraceae bacterium
TGAGTGATAAAACTACTGTTAATTTTTAAAATACTGAATGGAATGGTTTGTTCGCTAAGATGCTTAGTTTTTAACCGTGAATGAGCTTATATTAGCATATCGAATTAGTTTTCATAGTAGAAAACATAAAAAAATCATGATGAAATATAGCAAATCTGTCCTCTTACTACCCTTTGTTTTGTTATTCCAAATGACAACATTATCCGCGCAGACGCTGTCGAAGGAAGAATTAATCTTCCTTACTTCCGAATGGAAAGGGGATCGGTTTGAAGATGGTCGTCCAAAAATTGCGGATGATTTATTAGTGCGTGCTAAATCTATAAATATCGATGATGCGTGGACTGTATTAAAAAATTATGGTTATGTCAATCAATTTGATGGTAATTGGAAAATGGTGCAACAGGATGTTCCAGTCATTGGTAGAGCAGTTACAGCTATGTTCATGCCCAGTCGTCCTGATATTGAAAAAAATATAAAAAGCAGAGGTACCAGCCGCGATGGTAGAAAAGGCAATACGAATTCATGGCCGATAGAAACCTTGGTCAAAGGAGATGTATATGTGGCCGATGGCTTTGGAAAAATTGGCGGAGGTACACTAATGGGATCTACCCTGGCAACTTCCATATTTAGTAAGTCCGGCAATGGAGTCATATTTAATGGAGCCTGCAGAGATCTTGGTGAGATACAACAGATATCGGGATTCAATGCATATGTCCGTGACTTCCATCCTTCCTTCCTGGAAGAAATGGTATTGATGGGACTTAATACACCAATACGAATTGGCAATGTCATGGTTTTACCAGGAGATTTGGTGATTGGTATGCGCGAAGGAGTTTTATTTGTTCCTGCTCATATGGCAGAAGAAGTAGTAAGTACTGCTGAGTTTGTAGTTCGTAAAGATAAATTCGGGTATGAAATGGTCAAGACGGCAAAGTATTCTACAGGTCAGATTGATAGTCAATGGACAGATGAAATCAAAGCTGAGTTTATTAAATGGTTAGAAAAACATCCTGAACTGGGTAAGATGAGTAAAGTGGAATTGGATAAGGTGATGAGTAAGAGAACTTGGTAGGAATGAAGGAATGAAGAAATGAAAGAATGAAAGGATGATTTGATGAAGTGGAGAAATGTTTAATTGTTAAATTGTCGAACTGTTGAAGAAAATGAAAGAATGAAAAATGAAGAATGAAAAGGTTCTCCGACTTTCGGACTTTCGGACTTTTAGAATGAATGAAGAAATGAATGAATTAAGAATGAAGAATGAAAAGGTTCTCCGTCTTTCGGACTTTTAGAATTGATGAAGTGGAGAAGTGTTTAATTGTTTAATTGGAGAAGTGTAATACTTACCACCTTGATTAAATAAATAATACAATCAAATGATCAACGATGCAGCATCAGCATCCAGTAAGATCTCACAGTTTGGATGAAGCTGTACTACCGATGCTGGGATATCAATAGTCACCGGTCCTAATATCGCTTTTTTGACCATCTCTGCTTTGTGCTTGCCTTTCACGATAAGTATTAGTTTTCGGGTATGCATAATATTTTTAATTCCCCGGGTCAATCCACCCAATATGACATCATCCGGCACTTGAGTTTCTCTTCGAACCTTTGCTTCAAAATCAGGATCCATCGGTGATACCCAGGTTTCGCTTTCAAATGGAGTGCCTGGTTGGTTGATACCGATGTGTCCATTGGATCCAAGACCAAGCATTTGCAGATCTGCTCCACCACGACTTGCCAACTTTTCTTCAAACAGTATACATTCACGTTCAAAATCATCCGATAAAGTGGGAGGCATGATAAAATTTTCTTCCGGTATTCCCAATGGTCCGGCAATCTGATTCAGGATCATGGTGTAACAACTTCCTGCATATTCCCGGGGCAGGTTAGTCAATTCATCTACATTAAAAAGCGTAATTCCAGAAACATCAAAGGGAAATTGAGCGTGGATCTCGGAAACAATAGCATGCATATTGATGGTAGTCTGACCGGTAGATAGACCAATAACCGAATTTGGTTTTTCAAGCATTTGACCAATGATGCGCCAGGCGGCCATGACATCAAATTCTCTTTCATTTTTTGCAATAGTAATTTTCATGCTTTTGTTTTATTAAAGTTTATTCAGGACTTCTGTAAAAAATAGTTCAATAGCTTTTGACGCTTCGGTTTCATCTTCCCCAACAATATCGATCGTCACCGAATCACCTCCGACGGCTCCAAAGCTGAGTATATTCAACATACTGTTTAATGCTATGGACTTATCACCTTTCTTCATCATGAAGGAAGATTTATATTGTTTTACAAGTCGTACTAAAGCTGTTGCCGGTCGGGCATGAATTCCATCAGCACCTTTGATAATATATGTTTTAGAAATCATTGCAGTTCTTGTAAATAGTTGACAATACTTTTGCCATTATCCATGCGTTGAACATTACTCCAGACTTCATTGGCTTGTGAATAACTAGTGTTAAGAATTATGTTTTTAATTATTGGAATGGATGAAGGACTCATGGAAAATTCTTTTAATCCCATGCCCATTAATAATCTCGTTGCATTCGGATCGGAAGCCATTTCGCCACATATACTTACACTGATATTATTTTGGTCTGCCTGCGAAATAACATTACTGATTAATCGCAATACTGCCGGATCAAAAGGATTATATAGTTCTTTGATAGTTTCATTCCCCCGATCAACGGCCAATATATACTGACATAAATCATTGGTGCCGATACTAAAGAAGTCTACTTCCTTAGCTAGTATATCCGCCATTAAAGCTGCAGAAGGCACTTCGATCATGATACCAACTGGTATGGACAGATCAAACTCAATATCGTTTTCCTTTAATTCGTCTTTAGTATCGTTCAGGATCTCTTTAGCAAGACGTAGTTCGTGAACATTACTGATCATTGGAAACATAATCTTAAATCTTCCAAATACACTCGCTCTCAGGATAGCTTTTAGCTGTGTAGTAAAAATATCTTTTCTATCCAGGCAAATGCGGATGCCCCGATAACCGAGGAATGGATTTTCTTCTTTAGGTAATTGAAAATAGTCCAGTGGCTTGTCTCCGCCTATATCAATCGTTCTGATTGTAATTGGTTTGTCCTTTGATCTAAGAGCCACCTTGCGGTAATATTCAAATTGTTCTTCTTCCGTAGGAAATGTTTTGCTGTTCATGTACAACCATTCTGTCCGAAAAAGTCCAACTCCCTCTGCTCCATAATCCAATGATTCTTCCAGGTCTTCTGTGCTGGAAATATTGGTCAGTAACTCTATTTTGATTCCATCCGTTGTTTGTGCAGGAGTTTGTTTTAGAGAATTTAGGAATTCACGTTTTTCATCGAAATCCGTTTTCTTTATTTTATATTCTTCGATGCAATCATCACTTGGGTTGACGATTATTATACCATTTGCAGCATCGACTATGATTAAATCATGTTCTTCAATAATATTTACAGGATCACCGCAGCCAAGCACTGCAGGAATATTTTTTGATTTTGCAAGAATAGCTGTATGTGAAGTTTTGCCTCCGGCTTGTGTGACAAAACCAATAACTTCTTTCAGATCAATGTTCAGCACTTCCGTAGGCGAAATATCTTCTGCAATGATTATGGTATTGGGAAGGAAATGATGCTCGTTATTATTAGCAGTACCAAGATTTTTTAAGATTCGATTTCCTATATCCTGTACATCTGCTGCCCGGGCTTTAAGATATTCATTGTCTAATTTATTAAATACCTGAACAATGTTATGAATGATTTCGATTACAGCATCGATAGCATTTTTCCGGTTCACATTTATTTCATTGTAAACATCGATTTTCAGTTGAGGGTCGGTTAGTAATTCTATATGGGTCTCCAGAATTTCCTGACTTTCCTGATTTGAATTTAGATTTTCATTATTTTTTATACGTTCTATTTCATTCACAGAGGAATGAATTGCATTATCGAATTTTTCAATTTCATTTTTAATATCACTTTCATTATTCAACAATATACCCGTTGAAACTATCTTGTTTTTTTTCAAAACACGAGCTATTCCAATGGCAATACCGGGAGAGGCGGCTACTCCATAAATTTTTAATGTTGTTTTTAATGTTGCTTCAGACAAATGATTTGTTTTATTAATTAGCCAAACAGATGAAGAATACTTCCTACAAAACCTAACACCAATAGTCCCAATAGCAAATAAGTCGTCTTCACATTTTTGCGCAATAGAAAATAAACCAGAAAAGTCAATGTAAGTGGAATAATACCCGGAACTATCTGATCTAAAATCCCCTGGACAGAAATTTGTGCATCTGATGCACCTATCATCAACGGTGTTTTTACAGGCATCAGCAAAGCAGGCATGGCACCTACGACCATCAGTCCTACAATAGCAGCACCCAGCGTTAATTTATCCATTACGTGACTGCTTGCAATCCGGTGAAGAAATTTATTTCCTTGATTATAACCGATAAAAGTTAAATGATAACGCAACAAAAAATGCGGCACATTAAATAGCAAAAGGAAAAGGATTGGTCCAGCTACATTTCCTTTGATTGCAAGTGAAGTGCCGACTCCTGCTGCAATCACTTTAAAGGTTCCCCAAAACAACGAATCGAAAATACCAGCCAGTGGACCCATCAGTCCTAACTTTACCGTATTGATGGAATCAGCATCAAAGTCTTTTGATTGACTGTTTTTTTCTTCCATTGCCGCAGCAATTCCCAATATAAGTGTAGAACCAAAAGGACTTGTATTGAAAAATTGCAAATGCCTTTTAAGTGCAATCGACATGGTCTCTTTAGTGGTATATATTTTTTTTAAGATAGGAATCATTGAAAAAGCAAACCCGGTATTCTGACAGGTCTCGAAATTAAAATTCGCTTCCAGGGTCAATGAACGAAAAAACAAACTTCTAAGATCTGCTCTTGAAAATGAAGGAGACTGTGGAGAAACTTCTTCGTCTATAGATTCATCATCATCGACTGACTCGGTATTCATCCGCCCAGTGATAATCAAGGCAAGGATCAAACCAAGACCGCCAATAGCTATCATAGGGAGTTTCAAATAACTGCTAAGTATAAAACCGAGAAAAAAATAAGGTGCGACCTTTTTGTTAAACATAACCATCATCAGCAAAGCAAATCCCAATGCAGGCAACATAGTACCCGCAACCTGCAGACCATCATGAACCCATGGTGGGATCTGATCGATCAGCGATTTCATATGATCAGCTCCAAGTTGTAATGCAAGAAATACAATAAGTCCCATCAATAATGGCTTCAATAAACCGGATACGATATGAAGTCTTTGCAATCCGTTATAATCACCCGCTTCGGCCAGATTAGTAAAGCGTTTATTGAGTCCTGAACGGAATATAAACAGCCCACTGAGCACCATTTCTGCGAGTATCGAAATAGGAACAGCCAACGCCAAGGCCACAGCAGGACCCTGACCGGAAAGAATTGCAAAGGAAGTACCAAGGACACCACCTGTAATCACATCGGGTGGAATAGCAGCACCGATCTTTATATTTCCCATGAAGATTAATTCCAATGTCGCTCCGATTATGATTCCTTGATTAAGATCACCAAGCACTAATCCTACGAGAGGACCTAATACCAGGGGCCGGTTCAATTGGGCCGTTCCCAATAAATCCTCTGAATGGCCAAACATGGCGATAAGCGTAATCAGTATGAAGGTGACAGTCATGTTTTTATTTATCAGGTAAGTTTAAACAGATATCAGTGCTGAAACTTTTATTTTTTCATCGGTAGGTACCTGGCGTATTTCGAGTTCTATATCCCTTTGCAGTAATTCTTTAATCAATACTATATCTTCCTCTGTAACAGCAATTGCTTTGGAAATCAGTTTAGCTCCTTCCCGCACTCTGAGCCCACCAAAATTGATCGAATGTATTCCTGCAACGCCGATGGCGAGCGAATGAGCATCCTTCACAGAGTTGATCAATACAAGGATTTTTAAGTGTTTATTTTTTTCATCATTCAGAAAAACAATACTATCCACCACTGATTTGATGAGCAGTTTTACACCGGCAGGTTTGGCCAGTCCCAGCGTCATTTTCTGGAAATCATCTTTTACTACTTTATCATTGGTGACCACGATGCAATCAATTCCGAGCGAAGGTGTCCACGTAAATGAAACCTGTCCATGCACGAGCCGGTCATCAATACGAATCAGTTTAATCATGATCGATTGTTTTATTAATTAATTTATTGACATAGTTTATCTGATCACGGGCATTGCCAATGGCATTTTCAATGACTTCTTCAACAGGAGATCCTTCGTCCGCCATAATGATTTCAATCAGCAATGGAAGATTCATACCTGAGACCACATGTACATTTTCGTGCAACGCATGGCGAAGCACCTGGTTGGTAATACTACCTCCCGTTAAATCAGTAAATACAATTACTTCATCATCGACATTCACCCCATTCAGGAAGTCATAGAGCCTTTCTTCTATAGAATTATTTCCATCTACATAAGCATCAATGACTGATACATGTTCTGTCTTACCAAGGATGAGGTCCAATGAGGATTTTATTCCTGATGAAAAGTTGCCATGTCCGGTGATCAAAAATTTTCTCACGTACTTATTTTGTTTTTATTGACCACTCAATCGTATTAGCAAATAGTTTTGTAAACTCTTTGGAATCGAACAGTCCGCCATGATGACCAAACAGGAAATATATGTTTTTTGCTTTTTTCTTGGGGTTGGTCCAAATGACCGGATGATCTCCCATTTTAATAGTTGTTGAAGGTTTGTAACTATTCTCATCCACATTAGCGAGCACATGGGTATTTGCTCTTGGATTTTTATCAAACGTGTACCATTCTTCTTTTGGCAAATTAAAATGAGAAGGCAACTTATGAAAAATAGGGTGCTTTTTATCTTCTATGTAAACTTCTCCATCAACTCTGGAAGCAACATAATTTTTAAAACGGATGCCACCGAGAAAATCAGAAAACCAATCCCACATCGCAAAGCCGTCAAACTCTCCCAGCAAAGCCGCATGATGGAATCCTATCCAGGCCCCTTTTCCATTATCGATATAATCTTCAAATGCCGCTTTAGCTTTATCAGACCACCGATAGGGTGGATAATTCAATTGAATGAATAGTTTGTGATCAGCAAGAAATGTCGATGTAATCGTATCCGCATTGGTGATAATCGTATATTCTAATTTTGATTTTTTGTTGTATGCCTTAAGCCATTCTAATGCAGTTGCAACGAAACTCTCGTGAATCTCTCCGCGTTCCGCCAGCACGACGACTTTAATTTTCGGTTGAGCATAAAGAGATGTTTTCTGACTGCAACTCAAAAGCAGTATGAAAACAGAAAGAAGAAAATGTTTCATCGTATTGTAAATTTATTTTGATTCCATTGCGGCAAGCGTTTGTAAAAACCATGCAGTGTGAGGGATCCATTGCTCACTCCATCGCCATTCATTGCCGTTATCTTCATATTTAAATTCTATCCCTGATCCGTCCGGTTTATCTTTTCCTCCAGTGATACCATTGGAAATACCGCCAATACCCGAACCATGGCCATACATCGCCGCCATATACGGAACATTGACTTGTCCAAATCCATACATCATACAAAGCTGGTAAGGGTTATTGCCTAATACCCAGTCCACCAGGCTGCAAACAACTGCTGAAATATCTGATCTCACACCTAGCAAATTCTTGTCTGGATAGACCAGCCTTCCACCTCGCAACATTATCGTAGCCAGAGAGCCAATTCTGGCATTTTCTCCCTGCCACCACCAGCCACTCTCATTTTCATGGGGTATAAAAAAGCCATGCTGGATTTTGTTTTTCAAACGGAAAGTCTGACGCGGATACTTAAATGGGTTATTAACCTCATTTGAAATTTTCAATTGATAATCAATGTATCTTTTTATAACATCCAGTGTTTTGTTTCGTAAGGTGGTTTCGGTTTCCACGTCCAGATACCTTATCAAAGCAAGGATAGGAAGGCCGGCATCCGATCCATGCCAGAAAGGCCTGGTCTTTTCATCATTGCTCCAGAAAAATCCTTCAGGCGATATTCGCGCTTCCAATCTTGCGGCACGTCGTCTTGCTTCTGCCAGGTATAGTGATTTTTTCGTGGCGATCCATAATTCTGTACAGGCCATCAGGGCTGTATAATCATCCAGGATATTTTCTTTGTGATCATCAATATATTGTATGCTGTATTTCTGCAGATGGGCAAAGGCTTTCTCTGCTGCTTCCAGGTATTCGGTAGGTTTGTAGTTGCTATTGCCTTTCCATTGTGAAATCCTTGCAAGGGACGCGACGGCCATTCCTCCACCTTCACGATATCCGCATTGGTAATCTGTCGTGGTCTTACTATCCGCTAACAATCCAACAACACGCCTTTCCTTCGGGTCTTTTTTGAAATAAGAGAAAAGAGTCATGTAAAAATATCCTTCCGGAGAAAGAGATTTCATGATATAATCCGCTCCGTAAAACGCCTGGCTGGTTAATGAATCTTTGACTTTGGAATAAACCGGCATTACGGGTAGTGACTCAACAGTTTGGATCATGGACCAATCAACTAGCGGAGTTTGTTGCGGGTTCATAAAATTGGTATAAGCCAAATGCGAAAAATATTTACTCACATCACCCGACGCATCACACCAACCTCCCCGCAAATCAACGGTTTTATCACTTCCAAAAAGTTTTACATTTTTATCCCCCTCCAGCTCTTCCTTTGAATTTGCTTTTTGACCTTCAAAAAAGTTTGCAATGGCAGGTACCAGTCTTGAGGTCAACAGATGGTTTGCTATTTCAAAATCAAATGAATGGTAAACTTTGCCATCAATAGTAACCTGGATTTTATAGAAACCAGGTTTATTAAAATCACTGAAATCAATAGGAGAATACCAATCATCATTCCACTCCTCTACTTTTTCTGATTTTCCAATCACACCGGAATGAGCAGTGTCCAAAGTCATCGCTTCAATGAGTTGAAAACTGGTTCCTTCTTTAACCGGGGATTTACTTTTAAACGTAGCCTGTTTAGGAAGATCTGTATTATAACCTATTTGATTGCACAGGATCGAAGCATTGGTTGCCATAAAAGCATCCATTTGTTTTTGTTCCCTGTCTTCATTAGTGCCAGCCCATTTGATTGCATCCCGAAGCAACGTTTGATATGGTTCGCTGGCGCAGGAAGTCGTATCATGTCCAACGCTGATATATAGTACCCGCTCATAATCCGGATTGGTCCATATGACGGGATGATAACCCATCGGTTTTCTGGGTTTAAATGTACTCTCGTCTGCAACAGCAAGCACTGTAACATTCGAAGGAGCTGATTCAAATTCATACCATTCGTCGCGCAATGAAAAACTTGCTGGAAGATTTTTGGTTATCGGATGTTGTCTATTTATAACATTCACAACTCCATCCTGCAACGGTGGATGAGGACTGTAATAGGCATTGCCTAATAATCGCCAAAACCATATCCAATCGAGTCCATCTTTTGCTGCAAACTGTTTTCCGGTAAGTCCCGCCCCGTGTATGCCTATCCATCCTTTTCCGCTGGTAATAAATTGCTGAATCGCAAATTGTTTGGCTCGTGAAAAATCGAAATACGCGGTACTCAACTGTATCATCACCTGGTACTTCGATAAAGTCAATGGATTGAGCTCATTTGTATCTCTGGTAAAATGGATTTCAAAATTATTTTCTTCCGCCATTTTCGCAAACATGGGTTCCGCCTTTTTCACCATTGGACTATGGTTTTTATCTACTGAACCTAACACGAAGACCTTAATCTTTTTGGGTGATGATTCGACATTTTGGGCTAGGGAACTAAATGCTAATAACAAAGCGATGAATCCAACGAAGTGAACTAATATTCTTCTTTTAATTTTCATATTCATAGTCATTTTAATCAATAAGAAATACCATCCTGAAGGGCGGCCTCATATTTTTCGAAATCGATTTGATAGAGATGTGGTGATTTATTGGCGGTGCCTGTTTTTTTCTCCGGGAGTTTGATCAGAAAATCATACTTCATTAGTAGTTTATGAAAATTCCGACGGTCAAATTGGCGATTCAGAATCGTCTCATATAATATTTGCATTTCACGAAGTGTAAACTTTTGTGGCAGGAGTTTGGCAATAGGAAGATAACGGAGATCCTTTCTCAAAGCGACCAACGCAAGTTCTATCAGGTCATGGTTATCAAACAACAGATCGGGGATAGACGATATTTTATGCCAATGGTATAATCCATTCTCATTCGGAACTACCTTTTCAAAATCAATCAGACCATAATATCCAATGGTGATCATCGTCTCCTGAAAAAGTTTATTCAGAAACTTTTGCCCCTTAGCTTTATCGACATTCAGGCCGGCGATAGAATTCTGAATAGTTGGCTTGCCATTTTGATTGGTGCTGACAGTGTAAAATTGCTGTAAGAAGATATCTTCAATTCCAGTAGTTTCCATTAAGACCCTCGATGCTGCATCTGCCAAAGGTTCCATACGATGTATCCTGCCCATTGGTAAACTACAGTCATTTTCATTCCATTGTAAAAGCAGGACTTTAAGTTCATAGGTATGGAATCCAAATAACACGCAAGCCATGGACACCTCTTTAATAGTATTTTTTGCTTTAATATTCAATTCAAATCCTTGTTCTCTTATAAATATATTCCAAAATAATAATGCCTTAGCGTAAAAATTACGCACTAATATAATATATCTTAGCGTAAGAATTACGCATTAAAAGAAAATGTTTTTTAACTTGTCAGAAGTAACTCCTAAAATCTATTCCATGAGTACCTATTTTCGGATCGTGTTGGCGACTTATTTATTGTTGCTGATTAGTTGCAAAGCAAAGGATAATCCGACTACCGCAATTAATGACACTGGTGTTACACAGGTTCACCATCCATTAGATCCATTGAATGATATTGAAATTAAAACAGTAAAGGAAATTCTTTTTGCCGAACATAAAATCGATTCAACATATCGCTTCTATATGATCAATCTCAATGAACCACCCAAAGCGGAGATTTTAAACTATAAACCTGGTCAACCATTTCGCAGGGAAGCTTTAGCCGTACTATATGATTGGAGCAACAATAAATCATTCGAAGCAGTAGTAGACCTCCTTACAAAAAAAGTGATAAAGTTTGAAAACATCCCAGGTGTGACTGCAGGACACATGGAAGGTGATACATTAACTGATATCCTTTTGAAAAAAGATACTGCATGGTTGGGCGGCCTGAAAAGACGAGGCATCCACCCAGATTCCGTCAATACTTCGTTTGTGTTTGCAGGTGAGATGGGAATAGCTCCGGCTGATCATAGAGAGATGATTTGTACCCCTCAGTATAATAACAAAAAATATCACGAACTCCTGATCGACGGATTAGTTGCTTATGTTGACCTCACTGCTCAGAAAGTATTGAAAGTGCTTGATGATGGAGGCAAAGGATATTTTAAACCGGAGGATATTGGATATTTTGATCCTGAAAATGTCAGCCCTCCAAGCCCAAATAAACCACTCATTCCATCACAACCTCAAGGTTCAAACTTTACACTAGAAGGCTTTACTGTAAAAAGTAATCGATGGGCATTCCGTATCGGGGTAGACAACCGGGAAGGTCTTGTGATATACCAGGCCCAATACAAGGATCAGGACACTTTACGGCCTGTACTTTACCGCGGCTCTTTAGCAGAGATGTTTGTACCTTATGGATCGACCGACCTGACACATGCTGCCTGGAATTATTATGATGTTGGATCTTATCGCATGGGACAGTCAGACCCAACTGTGATGAACGGACTCAAGGCCGGTGCGGACGTACCGCTGAACGCTAAATTTATATCCACCTATTTTCACAGTGAGAAAGGTGATCCGCAAAAACTCGATAGCATTGTCGCTGTATATGAGGAAGCATCAAATCCATTGACAAGACATGGAAGATTTTCATTGGAGGCGCGTAATATTGTCGTCAAGTATTTTACGCGCGCATGGAATTATGATTATGGAATTAAATGGATTTTCCACGAGGATGGCTCTATTGATTTAAAGGCTGAACTTACCGGTGTGGTCGGCATCAAAGGTGTAAACCGGATCAATGATCTTCCGGGTGGACCGGATAAAACATATAAAGGAAATTATTATGGCACTCTGGTGGCACCACACGTGGAAGCAGTCAATCATCAGCATTTTCTTTCTTTCCGTCTTGACCTCGATGTGGATGGCACAGAAAACCTGGTTGAAGAAATGAATACGATCACCGAACCACCATCACCAAACAATACTTATAATAATGGGTTTGTCCGACAGATGTCACTAATAAAAAATGAATCCGAAGGGCACCGAAAATTGAACCCTTCGAGTGAACGTCATTGGATGATCGCCGATTCAAAATCTGTCAATG
>JBDTUE010000121.1:0-12423 GCA_040007895.1 Saprospiraceae bacterium
TACCTGGTGTTGATCATTCTGGCATTAGTCATGCTTGCTAATAAACTTAAGTTAGCTTATCCTATTGTGTTGGTGATTGGAGGATTGGCGTTGAGTCTTGTTAAAGTATTTTCTGATATTACTATTGATCCGGAGCTTATCTTTTTTATTTTTCTTCCTCCTTTATTATACGAAGCAGCCTGGCAAATATCCTGGAAAGAGTTTTGGAAATGGAGAAGGATCATAACCAGTTTTGCTTTTCCCATTGTAATTATTACTTCCGGTGTAGTGGCATTTGCTTCTTATACTATCATTCCGGGTTTTACTTTAGCCCTTGGGTTTCTTCTTGGAGGAATTATTTCTCCGCCGGATGCAGTATCTGCTACTACTATTCTGCGGCAGGTAAAAGTACCTAAGCTATTGGCAAGTATTATAGAAGGTGAAAGTTTGCTCAATGACGCTTCTTCTTTAATTGTTTTTCGTTTTGCATTGGTCGCCGTGATCACAGGACAGTTTCATTTACAGCAGGCAGCCACCAGTTTTTTTATCGTCATTATCCTTGGGACGTTGATCGGTATTGTGATTGGGTATATTTTTTATGGCATTCACCGGTGGTTGCCTACGACACCGAGTATTGAAATCATTTTGACGCTGGTAACTCCTTATTGTATGTATTATGCTGCAGAACATTATCATTTTTCTGGAGTACTGGCGGTAGTTTCCGGCGGATTACTTTTATCCAGTAAGCGACAAAGTATGCTCAATTATCGCAGCAGGATAGAAGGGGTCAATGTATGGACTAATATCACTTTCGTTTTAAATGGATTAATCTTTTTTCTTATTGGTCTTCAATTGCCTTCTATTTCAAGCCAACTTGGTGATATTGGACTGGGTAAAGCTATCTGGTATGGATTGGCCATCTCATTGGTATTGATTATTGTCCGGCTGCTTTGTACGTTTGGAGCTTCCATACTTACACGCTTTATGAGTCATTTTATTACTGTCGCTTTACCTAATCCAGGATGGAAAGCCCCGATTATTTTTGGTTGGGCAGGTATGCGTGGGGTAGTGTCCTTAGCAGCGGCACTTTCTATTCCCTTAACTATTAGTGAAGGTCATGCATTCCCTTATCGGAATCTTATCCTATTTATTACATTTATTGTCATCCTGGTGACCCTTGTATTTCAAGGATTGACACTTCCATGGGTGATTCGCAAAGTAAACCTGGAAGATAATTTTAATATTATATCTCCGCAAAAACAGGAAATCATCATTCAAAAGAAAATGGCGCAATACGCTTTGCAATTTTTAAATGAAAAGTATGACGGGAAAATGCCAGATAATGAACACCTGCATAATCTGCATGCACGATTTACCATTGACCTTGAACACTTGAATCTGAAGCTCGAAAACGACTATTATTCCAATGAAGGTTCACAGGAAAATTATCAACCCGTTTATCTCCAACTGCTAGATCACCAGCGAAAACTTCTTAATGATATGAATCTCCGATCTGAATTTGATGAAGACCTTATCAGGAAATACCTTTCTTTGATCGACCTGGAAGAGTTTAAAATCAGGGAAAAACAATTGAATTAAAGTTGATAGAGCTGATCTTTTCAGCGAGTATAAAAATTATCGATCTTGATATTTTACACAACGAACGGAAATTGCCATTGATTTTTCTCCTTCATTTTGGAGGTAAAGAGCTAAAGATCCTTTACCAAAATTGTAATACCATGCCTGCGTTTTATCAATACTACCTGCTGTCCAATAAAAGCCATGTTCATCGACTCTTTTAAATGTGTCTTCTGAATTGCGACCACCACCCAACAGCGCATTGAACTTTGACTTGCCTCCTAATATCAATTCTTTATAGGCAGTTTTTCTATTTGCGAGAGTATCTGCCGGATTATCAATAAAATTTGAAATCAATAATTGCCAATCGATTTTCGATGGGAGTCTCCATCCAACACCTAACTGGGCACATCCTTGCTGAGCGGCTTCCCAGGTATATAATCGTCCATACTGATTGCAATGCATTTGTTCATTATCGTAACAATAAGATCCCGGGATGTTCAATTTTAAATTTGATGTCATCCATATAGTATTACCTGAAAATATTTTTATCGAATATTTATTGCCCTCTTTGTCTTTCAGCAAACTATCTTCCTTTCCATATAGCTCAGTAGCCGAAGCAGGAATTGTATTTAAAGTAGTACCGGAACTGGTTGAAATAATCGAGATCGGGAATATAAGTCCAAATAAGAGTTTTCTAAAACTTATCACATATTCATATTCTATTTTTATCCTCATCAGGTACAAGTTAACTTTTTCTAAAATAATTAAATGGATGATAAACCATTAAAAATCGCCATCTGTATAAAATACCTGTTGTTGAAAGCCAGATTATCTTTTCATCATTCATTTAGGTTTACTTGTTTTATCTTCTTTAATGATTTGAAATCTTCTCTCCTGGTATTATATTCCAGCCATAAAACCCAAATAATATTGAGTGCTAAAGATGTCTTTTGAACTATCGGTAAAATCTCTAATAGGGTGCCGGTGTAATAAATGTAAGTACCTGCATAGATTGTCAACAGGCATACTAGTGAAAGAATTTTAGCAATGAAAAGTTTAGTTTTAAACACATACACCGTAATATAAAATATACTGATCAATCCGAGCGTGTCTCCTAAGGTGACCATTGTGTCGTGATATTGTGTAACTGCTAAAAACGCGAATATATTAGCTGATACTCCAACATATTTAACAATATTAGAGGCTAACGAATCGGGTATTTTTTTAGTCTTTATTATAATTTAGAATCTGCATTGGTTGACCTTCAACTCCTTAAAACGAAGAATAGTTGTTTGTTACCTTAAGTCCCCTGTTTTACATTGCCTACCTATTAATTTTCGTTTATACCGTAAGAGACATTAGTAGAAATGAAAAATCAAATTACTCTGCAAATTCCAAAATATCTCCCGGCTGGCAATTCAATGCTTTGCAAATGGCATCCAACGTGCTAAACCTGATCGCTTTCGCTTTGCCGGTTTTTAGAATAGATAAATTTGCCATCGTGATATCCACTTTTTCGGCCAGTTCCTGTAGCTGCATTTTCCTTCGCGCAAGCATTACATCCAGATTGACGATTATAGGCATATCAGATAGTTTGTTGGTTTTCTTCCTGCAATTCAATACCATGCCTGAATATTTGTGAAATAATATAAACTATACCTGCTGTGAATAAAAACTCATTCGTGGCTTTAATGATGCTCAGTGGTCCGCCCATGTTTTTAGAAACCCAATCCACATATTTCTCACCTATAAAACCTACTATCCAGATAGAAAGTAACGAATAGGCAATCTTCTCAAGTTTTTTAGCTACTTCAATAGTAAACGGATTTTTTATATTAAGTTTCGACAATAACGTGATTACCACATACCATAATTGCATAAGCATGATGGACAAAACGAGCACAAAGGACATTACACCCACGTAATACCTGAAGTTGAATTGTCTTACGCTTATTAAATTTTGATCCACGCGGTAAATATGTTTTGAGGCTTCGGGATTTCCAAAACTTACAATAAATGATATTAGCTGACTTCCAAAATTGACCGCGTAGCCAATGAACCCCATCCAGGCTAAGACAATCAAAACGTCTAAGATCTTTTCTGTTCTTGTTTTCATTATTAGTTAATTTACTTTGCAAATATAACAAGTATTTATTGATAATCAATAAATATATATCATTTTTTAGTAAATAATTTCCTATTAACAATAATTTGATCTTTGCTTTTAAAGGTCTTATGATTGGGGTATGAGGTAAAGGGAACCTTCTGGATGTCAACTAGTGAACTTGATTTAAATAGTTGAAAATTCTAACAGAAATCATCAACCAGTTTACATCTGTTCAAGATTGATTAGGCAGAGAAGGCAAGTATGAAATACTAAGAAATGAACTCTCCCTTTTTCAGCTTCTATGGATATGCAATGGTATGTGTATGACTATTCTTTTGTCAACAGTTGTTCAAAAAAAGCACCAATATTATGTTCCCTATCTACAAATTGAAGTTCCAGGATCCAGTGCCTTTTATTTCCATATTTGTCTGATTGAAAGATATCATCGTGATTATCCGGGTGTACGTCTAAACACATATCATTCGGGTCATCAGGTTGCTCATGAGGATGACGACCTACTATATGGCCGGCGATTGCATTTCCAAATTCATAGCCATATCGTTTTGTAAGATCGATGATGTAACTAAAAAATTCAGCACCAGTAAGTTTGGATTGTTCAAAATACCATGCATTCGCTTCGTACCAGGCGGATTCAATATCTTTTTTTAGTTTTAATTTCAAAGGGTCATTGCCAATAACGTATGTCCTGCCTAAGTCAGCTTCCCAATCTTCAAAGATGGGATGAAAATCGAAAAACACGATATCATCTTCCTGAATCACCCGGTCAGCAGGGTTTGCAATAAAGGGTTGTAATGTATTAATACCTGCTCTTACAATTTTTTTATGCCAATGATGCTCCATATTAAACTCTTCTCTGGCAATTTTTACTATTTCATCACAAAGTACAGCTTCAGATTTCCCGGAAACGATTAACTGCCTTGCTTCAACCGTATCAAACAATTCCTTAGTTTGTTGCTCAGCAGCAATTAATCCACGTCTTACTTCATTCATTATATTATTTTCTGCTAAATATAAATCAATCCTGCCTTCCAGTATAATAAATATATTTTATCGGTAATTATTTGGCAAAACATCCTATTCATTCAAATTAAACTTTTGTCCTTTGCGGAAATAGAAAAAGAAAACTCTATTTGAAAAGCAAAATAAATGAGTATGCCCCAGGGAAGATATCCATGAAGCATACTCAATAAGTATATTTTAATAGTTGTGGTAAAGTCCTTTCATCTATCCATTGATCACAGTAGACGAAACTTTAATTTAGAAACTTGTTTAATTTTTTAATAGATTGCCAGCTTCATGTATCAAGGATCAACTGATTTATTATTGAACCACCATCACCCTAAAAGCCAACCCTGTCCCCAATGTAATGTTATTACCGGTTCCATTGTAGATTGAGACCCTTATCATATTTGGTTCAGAAACAAAAGCGGTAACCTGACACCCGTCCAGATCAACAGCAATTGAGCCAATAACTATATTTCCGAGATTAACACCTTGTAATGGAATAGGAGGAGATAACCAGTTCGATCTAAATGAAATTGTACCTGGATCTATAGTTCCGAGATTAGCACTATAGATACCGGATATGCCTGTAGATATTATTACGGAGTCAGCAGTAAAAGAAACACTTATACCACCTGCTCCGGCTAAGACTTTTAATTTGGGAAGAGAATCTGTAACACCTACTGGTATCTGTCCGTCAGTAGCCTGACCAAGAGAACGCAAGGCACCTTTATTGGAACCTATTAATAATGAATTTAATGCAAGGGAGTCTGTTCCGGTGCCACCATGTGTTACGGATAGAGTTCCGGTTACTTTTGAGCTAAGGTCTATGGTGCTATCTGCAATATCTTCACTTAGAATAGATCCATTTAAGATCACCCGCGAATTAATAGCATTAGACTGTATATCCTGGTTTACGATGGAAGAATCAAGTATCGTCCTGGAATCAACGGCACCAAGGTGAATATCTTCATTTAATATAGTAGAGTCCAGAAGAGTACGGGAATCAACAGCACCTAAATGAATATCCTGATTTAAAATCGTTGAATCAAGTAGAGTCCTTGAATCTACAGCACCCAAATGAATGTCCTGGTTTAATATAGTAGAATCAAGAAGAGTCCTTGAATCTACAGCACCCAAATGAATGTCCTGGTTTAATATCGTAGAATCCAACAGGGTACGGGAATCAATAGCACTGGTATGGACATCCTGATTTAAAATGGCTGAATCCACTATTTTGTAAGTCGTGATAGAGCTATCGGCAATATCATCTGTATAAAAAGAGTAGGGTACCGTCATGAATTGCTGATTGCTCACTACTTTAAAATTGCCATCATTTTTAATAGATAATTCTACTTTTAAAAACTGGTCAGCATCAATCCAGGGAATGTCAAGCATTCTTTCATAAGGATTCGTTCCGGTTTTTGTCCCTTTACCAATGATCAAGGTGAACAAACCATATTTATCGGTAGTAGTCGTATGCGTTTCTGCCCATTCAACAGCCCCGTTCAGCCCTTTGGTGATCGTAAAACGGACACCGATGGTTTTATTATAAAGTGGTTTTCCAGTTATATCTGTTCCAACAATTTCTTTGCCGATATCATCTATCGCCACAGCCTGGTAATAAATGCCCTGTAAATTTCCAATTTTTCCCTGGGCGAAGGCATGTTGAGTAATTCCCAGGAGCAAAAAAATATTTATATAAAGAAGTTTTTTCATTTTTTTAATTTTTAGTGTTTATCATTATTTATCTCCAAATGAAACTGAAATTCCAATAGTTAGTCCGTAAGCTATATTTTTTGATTTTTGCCCAGGGTCCGTTTCAATATTGGTCAGACCTCTCAAATAATCGAATTGAATATAGGTGCTCACATAATCTGATAATTTGATATTCACTCCGGGAGAGAATACCAATCCATAATCTATATTATTCAGGATATTGGATTTAGTGATATTAAAATTTTGATCGTTTAAACTTTGAACACCTCTGAGTAAAAATGCATAATACCCAGTAGCCATAAAATATGGATTTACAGTTTCAAACCTGGTCATGTAGCCGAGACCGAGTTTTAATTCACCATACTGCAATTTCCATGAATAGTTCCTTTCATCGTATTCCAAATTGGCACCCGCGCTTCGCATTCCAATTCCTGGCTTAATGATTAATCCAATGTCATTGACATATCGAAATCCGATTCCATATGCCCCCGTGAATAACCCCTGGTATTCAGCGTTGTGTTTCACACCTTCTTTATCCGTAAAATGGAACGAAGTATACAACTGAGATGCATCCATAGTCAACCCCGTTTGTGCCTTGCCATATGTCATACAGGCTACAAAGCAAGAAACCAATAATAATTGTTTCATTCTTTTCATAATCGATATTATTTAGAAATTATTAATCTTAATGTTTTACTGCTGCGCTTTGAATCATTGATGGTGATTAAGTAGACACCGTTTGCCCATGATGCACAATTAATATTGTGTGATAAAAGGTTCACTACTTTTTGAGAAAGAATACTTCTACCATTGACATCTGTCACCAGGATACTGGATTTTTCTATTTCTTCCGTACTTGCAATGGTGATAGATTGCCTTGCAGGATTAGGATAAACCGTTACGTTTAAATTTTTAACAGCCGGAGCAGTAATTTCCTCCAGGGTAAATATGCTCGGTTGCTGAAAACCCGATATAACTGTAGTATTATCAGAGCTAACCGTCGTATTGAAAGCCTGTCCGGCAGTCTGACTGATTAAAACATTTTCTACTGCACCGACGGATCCATAGCTTGAAATAGCCTGTCTTTTGATAGATTGTGCATAGTCACCATATGGTAGCGTTAGAAAAAACGCAAAAATTCCATAGGATAACCATTTTTTGGTTAAAAGATTTTGTCCCATATCAATATATTTTTTGTTCGTATTTTTTATTTGGTTCTGGCTTAATCTCATGTACTGTATTGTTTTAAACTGTCCCAAATACATGACTTATTTTAAGAGGAGGATGGATGAGTACCGTGTCCATTGTAGGATAGAGATATTGCACTAAGAATGTTTTTAATTTGCAATTCGTCCACATTACGGAATATGTTGTTATTGGTTACCCAGCCTTATTTACTTTACTCAAACTCTTTGCCTTCAATTTTTATTATATTTTTCGTGGGTAAATTTTCACAATATTTTAAGAATTATCAGGGCTTATCCAAACCCCAGTGGAATAACGACTTATACACCTTACCTGCCTTTACAGTTTTAGATTTTATTATATTTTTGAATAAAAACGAACCTTGAGAATTATAGATGGATAGATTTTTGAGAATTTCATATCCTGCTCAACTCTGAAACTAAGCTTCCAGTTTTTCTTTCAAACTAGTTGCTCTGTATACTTCAGGTGATATGTCCTGGTAGATACTTCTTTCCGACTATTTTCGGAGTTTGATGTCATCATTAAGGGTAATAAGATGGGCTGGAAAGGTCTCCGATATTTGCTATTTATTCTACCGGCAATGCATCAAATTCTTGTCTCTTGCTTCCAAACCACTCTTTCATCGCTTCAGGAGATTGCATCAGTGCTTGCATATCATTCATAGCTTTCAGATGTGGTGCATCCTTTAATTGAAACATTTCCATACCATGTTTTTTGCTCATCTGGGCAATTTCTTCAAATGTGCTTGCATGAAATTTCAGATCGCAGGCTCCACCCAATTCTTTACAGGTCATTGATTTCATTTTGGAATTATTTTAAATTTCGACTTTGGTAAATGTACATAAAATAGGAATATTGTCAATTAGTCCAATCCATAAACAACTTCGTTCTTGGAAGACTTCTTTAATTTTGAAAATTCTCCAAAGTGCCAGAGAATTCCTGATGGGTCGTGCAAGAAACATTCTTTACCCCAATGGTTTAGCCGGATTGGAATAAGTTTTACATTTTTATAAGTAGCACTCAAATCTAATGCTACCAGTTCACTCCAGTACCAGTCCGCATTTTCCACTTCCATAAAAATCATAGTATTGTCTATCCAATCTTTGACATAAGCATCTTGCAAATAAAAGCCTAAATGATCCGTCTTGAAATAGGATAAATTTTGACTTAAAATACTTTCCTGGAAACCGAGATCATGATAAAAACTCCTGGAGATCCCAAAGTCTTTAGCCCCAATAAAAGGTCGTATAGACCTTGCTTTATGTTCCATAGTTTTTGATTTTTTAATAAATACTGTTATGCCATTTTGTAATACAACTAATATACAATAAATATTTTATAGAAGCTAATTTGCTGCCTTTATACAATTGGAGCTAAATTCTTAAAAGAAACGGGTAAAGTATCCGTCATTTTGGACATGTAATTCAATAGGGCTCGATAGATTTTATTACTCCATAGTCACTTATTTGAAAACCATTTTAAGGCTGAAGTAAGCGAATCCGCAAAGTGGATCATACCACCTTTATTGCTTTCATAAATAAAATCATGAATACTCCTTCCCGGATATTTACTAAAATCACCAATCATAACCAGCCGAACCCGATAATTAGAAAATTTCTGAAGTATTTCTCCGGCCATTCCGGTCTTCAAATCAAAAAAATCTGACGCTATTTGGGTCTCATAAAGTATGATATGATCAAATCCCTGGAAATATAGATTTCCCAGAAGCTCTAATCCTTCCTCGGCAGATTTAATAATTAATTCATCCGAAACTATTTCTGCAATTTTCACAGTACGTATCAGGTGCGTTTCAATGTCCATGATTAACTTCCCTTGTTTATAAGAGTTGATAAATTTCAAAATATCCCGTTTTCATTAATTCAATAAAGTGATTTGAAGTTCGAATTTAAGAGCAAGCAAGGATTTTTTTTGAGTAAATGTTATTGATTTTTAAGGGACTTTTCAATTCGTGTATCAGGTACGAACCACAAGGCAGCCACCCCTACATAAATAATAATACTGACCAGGGGTTGGATGAAAGAAAATACAACCCCGGTTGCATATAAGAGCATAGATGATTTCGTTTTATTATCTTTTTCAAAGGCTTTACTGATTGTAGAAGATTCGCCTTCTTCCAGTACAATTTGTTTTGCAAGTACAAACCAGCTGATACTGGCCATAAATAAAATAAAACCATAAAAAGCAACCGGTGTTGCGGACAAATGATGTTCACCTATCCAACCTGTGGTAAAGGGAAACAAGGATAGCCAAAAAAGCAAGTGTAAATTAGCCCATAATATTTTGCCATTGACATGCTCTACGGCCTGCCACAAATGATGATGATTGTTCCAATAAATTCCAACATAAATAAAACTCAGTAGGTAAGTAATAAATTTAGGTATGAGCGGAACAAGATCTTGAATAGAATTACCTTCTGGAACTTTTATTTCCAAGACCATAATGGTAATAATGATAGCAAGCACTCCATCACTAAAAGCTTCCAGTCGACTTTTTTTCATATTTGTTTATTTGTGTATTGAATAAATTTATTTATAAAGCCTTTTCACGTTTAAGCCTTGCTAAACCAGATTATGCAAATCGGATTATTGAAACAGCCATAAAGATTTAATACAAAAAGCAGAAAACATAACAACCTTCAAAATTAGCTGAAGGTGTATGGAAGGTGAGTTTAATCCACGAAACTTAATACAAGATAGTACTTGAATGTTTTCCTAATCTAACAACCACTATTGCCAAATGGAATATTAAATTCCTGTTTGACTTTTATTCCCTGTGCATTTTCTGCCGGAGTCCATTTTTGCATTTTAAGAGTGGCTTCGAGTATCAATTTGTCAATGTTTGTATCATTCGAGGACCGGGATATTTTGGCGTCCACTATTTGACCATTTTCGTCGATGGTAAAATTTACTATAACTTGACGGATTTTTTCTACGGTGGTTATTTCAACAATTTTATTTATAACACTTTCTGTTAGATATTCAGCAATACGATTAAATCCACCTGGATATTCCGCTTCTGTCTCTGGAACTAAAGTAACTACATATCTGCCTTCTATTAATTTGCTACCTATGGCGTTCTTTTCTTCAGGAGCATTTCTAAACCTGAATTTAAGTTTTATGCTTATATCGGAACCCAGGTCTGCAGTATTCAGAATAATTTTTTGTTCCGGGGTCAATAACTCACCTGTACTTTGAGCTGTAAGTATATTGTCATCGTGACTAACAGAAATCTCTATGGAAATATACTCAATGATTTTATTGTAATTTTCTACTGTTCTCCGGTGATCCAGCAGAAAACCCAACTGGAACATGTTTTGTTGGTCTAACATCTGAGATAATAGATTCCTTTCCTGATAGGGCATCCCAAAATTCTTACTGAATGCAGGCATGATATCATTGATGACTATGGCTCCATTCAATTTTTCCCTTTTAATGACAGGGTTGATTCTTCCGGGAAATTCAAATTTATAGTTTTGAGAATAGCCTGTAACAGAGACGAAGCATAACATCAGGATATAAATGCAATATTTCATTGGACGATTTTTGATAAAGATACGGAAACCTGTTATATTAATTTGTTTACTGCCTTGAAGGAAACACGCTAGTGTAAAACTTCAACTTTAAAGGGTTTCAATTAGCATGAACATTCATTTCAAATGCGTTCTATACCACATATCAACTTCATTCATATCGGGCATAGGTTGGTGTTTACAGTTATGACAAAGTATAATTTTAGCTTTGACATTCTTATCAGTTAAAGCTTTGTAGAAAGCTGGTGCCTGCCTGGATGGGATGTATGGATCATCATCTGAATAATAAAGCAAGAAGGCAGCATCGCCTGAAGAGACATATGTAATTGGCGATGCGGCTGCAAATTTTCCTGATAGTTCATATTCACCGTTTTTCTCTTTTGGTAAGTCACCTAAATAATCTGACAAGACCCGGGACATCAGACTGGTAAGGACTGCAGTATCCGTTTTTTTATAATCTGATAATATGTAAGGAGCCGCCAGGCTTACAACAGCCTGTACTTTTGAACTTACGCGGTCTATTTCACTTTTAGGGTTGAGTATGGTGGTATCTTTTACGCCTAACATGGAAGCAAGATTTGCACCTGATGAATGTCCCATGACACCTATATGAACAGAATCAATATCATATTTTTTTGCATTATACCGAACAAATCTCACTGCTCGTTGGCAATCGTAGAAAATATCAGGATACTGGAACTTAGTAGTAAAACTATGATTGATCATAAATACAGTGTATCCTTTTAAAAGTAGATTCTGTGGCCATTTGCCGGAATAAGCTGTATCGGAATATTGTTCTTTTAAGGGTTTGTCATCCCATGCGGATGGTGAGCCCCAGCCACTTCCAGCAATATAAATAACTCCCAGGTGATTAGCATTATCCGGTTTGTAAATGTCCATCAGTAAGCCTAATCCTGATCTCATGCCATAAAGTACATTTTCAGTTTTGGTGACAGTGACGGTTTGGGTAATTACAGATTGAGCTAGTATTTTGGTTTCATCAATTATTAACCCGGTCAAAAAGAATAGAATTGATCTCATTTTCATAAGCGGAATTCTTAAATTATAGAATAAGATAGTATATAGCAATTAAACTTGTATTATAATAAATAAATTGCCTCCTGACAGCCTGAGAGTTTATACGATTGCTAAAAATTATTCTTTAACAACTCATTATTGTATTTAATAGAAAACCGGAATAAGCATTTTATAAGTCCATAATTTAGTTTAAATTATTGATTCTTAACGCAATTTATAT
>JBDTUE010000122.1:0-12387 GCA_040007895.1 Saprospiraceae bacterium
TTTCTCAAAAATAAAATGTAATAACCAGGCTGGTCCGATCAATAAAAATTGAAGATCTTCTAAAAACGAGGGTTTCTTTCCTTCAATTTTGTGACCAATAAATTGTCCAATCCAGGCAACAACAAAAAGAATAATTGAAAATAAGGCCAGTCCTGAATAGGATTGATCCATGGCAAGCCATATTTTCTGGTTCCCCCAGAGAATGATCAACCCAATAACGAAAAACCCAAGGAACATAGCAATAGATAATCGCAAGTAATATAACAATGCGGCTATCAACGCCACACCACCCCAATTGAGCATAAAATCCCGGCTCACAAAAAACGGAAGACTTTTTAAAAGCCCTATAAGGCTAAACATAATGGCGGGCACACAGATCCAGTGGATCATTTTATTGGTTGCGTTGATATGACTCTCGCCGTATTTATTAAGTAAGGTTTGCAGATCTTTCATAATTCATTTAATTAAGGACTTCGAATTTACAACTTTGCAACAGGATGGAAAAATCCCTTTTCTTACCTTTGCGCCCATATGGAATTTAATTCAGCAGCGATTGAAAAGAAATGGCGTTCCTCTTGGGATAAAAATCATATTTATAAAGTTTCCAACGTCAGCTCCAAACCAAAGTTTTATGTCCTGGATATGTTTCCGTATCCTTCCGGAGCGGGATTACATGTAGGTCATCCTCTGGGGTATATTGCTTCAGATATTTTTTCAAGATATAAAAGAATGCAGGGTTTTGAAGTGCTCCATCCGATGGGATTCGATTCTTTTGGTTTGCCGGCAGAGCAATACGCTATTCAAACAGGCATTCATCCTGCTATTTCTACGGATGACAACATGAAAAGGTATCGAAGTCAACTGGACAATATAGGCTTAAGTTTTGACTGGGACAGACAGGTTAGTACAAGCGATCCTTCTTTTTACAAATGGACTCAATGGATTTTTATTCAATTGTTTCATCACTGGTATGACCTGGATAAATCAATAGCGAGGCCAATTATCGATTTAGAGAATATCTTTTCAAAAGAAGGAAATAGCAAGGTCAATGCTTCGCATTCCAGTGTTGCGAATTTTACTGCATTGGATTGGAATACGTATTCGCAAAAAATTCGATCAGATATATTGATGAATTACCGGTTAGCATACCGTAAAGAAGCATTTGTCAATTGGTGTGAAGCGCTTGGAACCGTATTAGCCAATGATGAGATTAAAGACGGTGTTTCAGAACGAGGCGGACATCCTGTTGAAAAAAAACCAATGACTCAATGGTTTTTAAGAATTACTGCCTACGCTGAGCGGTTATTGAATGATCTTCAGGATGTAGACTATACTGAATCCATGAAGATTATGCAAAGCAACTGGATCGGTAAATCTATAGGTGCGCAAGTATTTTTTAATATTGAAGGACATACGGATCAATTAGAAATCTATACCACCAGAGCGGATACCATATTCGGAGCTACGTTCATGGTCATTGCTCCGGAACATGACCTCGTAAAACAAATCACTATCGAAGGTCAACGCAATGCCATTGATGACTATCTTAAATATGTAGGCTCACGATCCGAGCGGGATCGCATGGCTGAAGTAAAAGAAGTCAGTGGTGAATTTACCGGAGCTTATGCGATCAATCCATTTAATAATCAAAAAATACCTATATGGATAGCAGAATATGTATTAAAAGATTATGGCACAGGTGCGATCATGGCAGTACCGGCAGATGATGCGCGTGATCATGCTTTCGCCAAAAAATTTAACCTTCCTATTGTAGAGATTATTGATAAGTCCATGTATGCCGGAGCTACTATTGAAGATAAGCTTGGAAAAATGATCAATTCAGATTTTCTGGATGGTATGGAGGTATTGGCTGCCATCGACCTAATGAATGATCGACTGGAACAAATGAGCATTGGTAAAAAACAAGTCAACTTTAAAATGCGTGATGCAAATTATTCGCGTCAACGATATTGGGGTGAACCATTTCCTGTCATTTATTCTCCGGAAGGAATACCCGAAACGATAAGTGAAAAAGAATTGCCATTGCTTTTACCTGATCTTGATGATTTTAAACCTACTACGAATGGGAAAGCACCGCTTTCTAAACTTCAAGATTGGGTCAACCTTCCCGATGGATATACCCGTGAAACAGATACGATGCCCGGGTTTGCAGGATCATCCTGGTATTTTTTGAGGTATATGGATCCGAATAATGAAACTGAATTTGCGGGTAAAAAAGCTATTCAGTATTGGCAGGATGTGGACCTGTATGTCGGTGGCACGGAACATGCCGTCGGTCATTTATTGTATTCGAGATTCTGGCACAAATTTTTGTTTGATCTTGGGTACACTGTTACGAAGGAGCCTTATAAACGATTATTAAATCAGGGCATGATTCAAGGGGTAGCCGAGATGATGTTTATGAGGAAGGAAAAACAGGATGACAAAATAGTTTTCATTTCAAAAGAATTTATCAAAGACTATTCCGAGCATGAATATATATCCATTCCGATACCTATAAAAATTGTTCGTGATTACGGAACATCGCTTCCTTATCTCGATAAATCTGGTATCATCGAAATGTTTCAAGCCTTCCCGGCATACGTAGGCTCTTTATTTCAAATAGGACGAGGTATCGTTAACATTGACAGTTTTAATGAACGGGATGACAAGGTTTATACTAAGAGTGAAATCTCTAAAATGTCTAAATCATTGTATAATGTAATTAATCCGGATGCAGTAGTAGAAGAATACGGGGCTGATTGTTTTAGATTATTTGAAATGTTTTTAGGCCCTTTCGAACAATCCAAACCCTGGGATACCCGAAGCATAGATGGTGTAGGCAAATTTGTGCGAAGACTTTGGGCTACCTTTTTTACGAATGGAGAATTATCTGTTTCCAATGAACCTGCTACTGCTGAAGAACTGAAAGTGCTTCATAAAGGTATCAAGCGCATCACAGATGATATCGAACGATTTTCTTTTAATACCTGTGTATCGCAGTTCATGATTATACTGAATGAGCTTAAATCTTTAAATTGTACCAAGAGGGAAATACTGGATCCGTTGGTGAGATTGGTAGCTCCTTTCGCACCATTCATCAGCGAGGAGTTATGGGAACTGCTTGGTCACTCAGAGTCTATTCATCATGCTTCTTATCCTAAAGCCATAGCTGAATACTTAATAGAAAGTAGTATCACTTACCCTATTTGTGTCAATGGAAAAAAACGTGGTACATCTGAATATCCCGCTGATGCAGATCCAAAAGCGCTGGAAGAAATGACAATGCAACTGGACTTCGTGCAAAAATGGCTGGAAGGTAAAGCGCCGAAGAAAGTAATTGTGGTACAGGGAAAGATGATAAATATAGTAATGTGAGGGGGATTGACGATTTGACGATTGAACGATTAACGAGGATATTTAACGAAATCCGAAATCGAAGATCCGAAATAGTTTGACGATTGATGATTGACGATTTACGATTGAACGATTGACGAGGATATTTACCGAAATCCGAAATCGAAGATCCGAAATAGTTTGACGATTTGACGATTGACGATTGACGATTTACGATTGAAAATATGGGTACCGAAATTGAATTACTTTTTGCTTCGCAGAATAAAAACAAGGTTATAGAAATTCAATCTGCTCTTGCAGGAAAATATGTAATCAAGTCACTAAATGATGTAGGATTTGAAGCTGAATTAGATGAGCCATATGATACATTTGAAGCCAATGCTAAAATAAAAGCTAAACAGGGTTATGATATTTTTGGATTGCCTTGTTTTGCAGAAGATGCAGGTCTGGTTATAAAATCTTTGAATGGAAGACCGGGAGTTTTGAGTGCACGGTATGCCGGTGATGATAAAAATCCGCAGTCTAATATTGAAAAAGTATTAATAGAATTGCAAGGTATTGATGACCGAACGGCTTACTTTATTGCCTGTATCGCTTTCTATGATGGAAAGGATTATCAGTTATTTGAAGGAAAAGTATTTGGACAAATTCTTGATCGACGCCAGGGAGATTATGGATTTGGTTATGATCCAATTTTTTTACCTGATGGATATGAGCAAAGTTTTGGCCAATTAAGTTTAGACATTAAAAATAAAATAAGTCACCGGGCTATGGCTGTAAAAAAGTTTATCGATTTCCTTCAAGAGAAAACATGAGACTTTAATTTTTATTCCTCTTCTTCCTGTTCATGGACTATAGTGACCAACATTGGTAAATCTATCCATTTTGATTCCTCCGGATTCACTGCCATAAAACCAAGAAAACCACCAGAAGCTTTTGCAATTTCTTTGGCATATCGCACAAAGCCTCTATATAATTCAGCACCCAGCTTCGGATGCAATTGAGCTAAGATGGGATTGAGCAAGGTCAACCGGTCAGATATCATATTGTTTCTTACTTCCACCTCCGTAGGCAAACTTTTATCAAACATGTCGAGGGTCTTGTCAAAATCTTCCTCTACTGTCTCATAAAAATCTTTGAGGTAATCTGAAGAACTGAAGGTCCTGATATGAGCAATTTTTTTTGCCAGATCCAGTTCTTTGAGATCAAGATTATTATCTGCTTTGCCTATAAGGATTGCAATGAGTGGTAATGCTTCTCTTAATTGAGTCAACTCTCCCTGAATTAAATTATTTATATTAACTATCATAACAGTGAATAGATTTATAATTAAATGATATAATTAAATATTGAAAATTAGTTTGCTGATGTTTCTAACAAAGACATGTGTTCAAACTCACGGAAATCTACTGAACTCACTTTACTTACTCCAGGTTCTTCCATAAACACTCCATAAATGACATCAACTGAAGCCATGGTCTGTTTATTATGTGTAACTATGATAAATTGAGATTCACCGGCAAAATCCCGGATGATGTTATTGAATTTTTCAATATTACTGTCATCCAACGGTGCATCTACTTCATCAAAAATACAGAATGGTGCAGGTTTTAATAAATACAAAGCAAACAGCAACGCAGTGGCTGTAAGTGTTTTTTCACCACCGGATAATTGACTTAAAGATTTAGGCAATTTACCTTTCGGTTTAGCAATAATATCGATATCAGATTCAAGAGGTTGTTCCGGATTAAGCAGGATAAGATCACAACTATCCTCAGCGGTAAACAAACTGCGGAATACACGGATAAAGTGTAGTCTTACCTCAGAGAAAGCTTCAAGGAATTTAGCGGTAGCACTGATATCAATCTCCTGGATTGTACTCATCAATGATTCTTTAGCATTCAGAATATCTTGCCGTTGGTTGAAGATATTGTCATACCGTTCCTTCATTTCCCTGTAAGCTTCCACGGCCATTGGATTGATCTCACCATAATTTTCTATGCGGTCTCTCAAGCGTCGTACTTTTTCCTTAAGCATATCATACCTGGAAATCGCAGGATTTTCTACTTCATCACCGTCTTGTTCTTCTGGTAATGGTTCATGAGCAGGTAATTCGTCAATGTGGAATTCTATTCTTAACCGCTCCCGGACAGATTCAAGTCTAAACTCCAGATCCTTGATTTGATCTTTGTATCCATTGATTAAAATATGAAGATTAGATTCTTCCCGAAGAAATTCACGGATGATTTGTTCTTGCTGATGAATGAGATTTCTCTTCCTGTAATATTCCTGTTCAAATGCATTTAAACCCGCCTCCTTAGTCTGTTTATCCTCATACATCCGTTGCAACTTGTCCACTATACCTTCAAGTTCCGTGGATATCTGCAATTGAAGTTGATCTTCTTCGGATTGGGTATCGAGGATTTTATCTATTTGATGCTCTGCCTCTGATCGGCGACCTGTTTGAAAATCGATATCCTGGATAAGGTTATCTATTTTACTCTGGTGGCGGATGGTATCAATTTGTTTTTGATTAAATGCTTCATGGGCTTTAGACAACGTTTGAGCTACTACCTGGTAATTAGAATCTATATTGCTGATCCTGGACAACATTTCATTCAAATTAGTTCTCCGGATATGAATATGATCGTTGATTTCCTGGTTTTGAACTTCAAGATTTTCAAGAGCAAGTTGCAGTTCCGTATTCGATAAGGAAGAATTTGTTTTTAATTCATTTAAATTTTCATACCGGGTATTGAGTTGGATCTCTTCTTTTTGTTTACGTTCCAGTTGGACTTTGTTAGCTTCAATGGCTTTGAGATAATGCTGATGATCTATCTGCCTGGATTCTGCTTCGAAAGAGGAATACTGGGCTTCAAGTCCTGTCAATTCAATTTCCAATTGTTGTATTTCCTCTTCCAGAATTTCGAGGTTTTTTCTTCGTCCAAGTTTTTTTCCCTCAAACAAACCAATACTTCCTCCGGACAAGGCAAATTGTTTTTTTACATAAGATCCATTGGATGAAAGGATGGTAATATTATGTTCATCAAATTCCTTAAAGCGGGAACGATCCAATGGATTGGGATCAATAAAAACGTTCTGGAATAACCGATTAAATAAATTGGAATAAGCATCATCAAATCTCAATACGTCCAATGCCGGAAGCAATCCCTCGATCCTGGACGGCATAAGCGAGAGAGGCGTGATCGCTTCGAGAATAAAGAAATTGGCTTTACCCTTTTGTGACTCGGACAGCATTTGAATAGCATATCCTGCATCCTCGTAGCTATCGACTATATAATGGCTAAGATAGGGCTCGAGATATTGCTCAATAGTGGCCCTGTATTCTTCAGGTGCGTATATAAGATCTGCCAGCAAAGGGAGATCTTCTTTCCAATTTTTATGCAGGAACCGAATTGAGTCAGGATAACCCTCAAGGCTTTCCACCATACTTTTAAGCAATTGATGTTCATTTTGTTTAGCATCAAGCTTTCGCTCTGCATTGGCTTTCAGATTCCTTGCTGATTCTATTTTTTTATTTATTTCAGAGAGTTGTTCTGTACGCTGAAACTCTTTCTGTTCATCTGACTGAAGTTGTTTTTGGATTTCTGCAATGGATTCTCTAAGAATACTTAAATCAGAATTAATGGTTTCAATCTGACGATCCCTTATAAGTTTTTCATCATCGAGTCGTGCTATGCTTTGAACTATATGTTCAGATTTGTTTTGATGAATGGCTAATAACTTTTCCTTTTCAAATAGATCCTTTTCGATCTCTTGTTGCTCTTTCTGCAAAACTTCAAAGGAGGATTTGACTTCTCCATGATGGCTTTCGATTTGATATCGTTCGGATTCCATCCGCGTGAGCTCATCTGCAAGTGAAGAAGCAGATTGTTTTAATTGATCCAGCAAGTCGGATTTTGAAACTATGTCCTGATCTAACGTTGAAAGCCGGTTAAGCCATTCCTGTTTTTGCTGCGCCAGTTTTAACCGATTGGCAGCAAAGAACTCGAGCCTTTGATCAGATATACGTTTTGTATTCTCAAGATCCTGTAATTGGTGAATCATGGCATTCAATTCCTTCTGAAAGGAACTTAATGAATGCTCTTCATCCAAAATAGCCTTTTTACTGGCTTCGAGCTCGGCTTCAGAACCGGTATGATTGGTCTCCACTTCCCGAAGCTTCATCATCTCAGCTTCAAGGTTTTTTTGAAGAGCGATGTTTTTGTTATAGATGTCCTGGGTTTCAAGATAAGCCAGTTCAAGAGATAGTTTTTTATATTGCTCTTTTAGATCGATATATTTTTCAGCCCTCGTAGCTTGTTTTTCCAATGATTTCAGGTTGGCTTCAATTTCAAACAGGATGTCATCTACCCTCGAAAGATCCTCTTCCGTAGCCTTGAGTTTAAGCATGGTTTCATGTTTTCGCTGTTTGTATTTTGTAACTCCAGCTGCCTGCTCAAACATTTTACGCCTGCTATGATCTTTATCCTGCAAAATCTCATCGACCATACCCAACGCAATGATGGCATATGAATTAGAGCCGATCCCGGTATCCATAAACAAAGAATGGATATCTCTTAATCTACAAGATGTGCCATTAATCCGGTATTCACTTTCACCACTTCGATATAAAAGACGAGAGATGGTAACCTGTTGATATTCAGTGCCAAGTATATTTTTAGTGTTGTCAAACGTAAGAGATACCTGAGCTACCCCACCCGGCTTCCTTTTTTTGGAACCATTAAAGATTACGTCCGTCATACGTTCTAAGCGGAGTTCAGTTGGTTTCTGCTCACCCAATACCCATCGAATCGCATCGACTACGTTTGATTTACCTGAACCGTTTGGTCCAACAACCCCTGTAACTTTTTCATTGAACCTGATGATCGTATTATCCGCAAAGCTTTTAAAGCCTTTTATTTCAATATAATTGAGTTGCATGGTGGCAAAAATAGATAAATAATTAATATAAATTAATCAAATATGTCAATCCTTAAAAAGATTATATACTATTAATAGACAGATGCTTATGGATATATTTTCGATGCATCTGAAGATAAGATAAGAAATTTGTTTCGTGATCCGTCTAAGTTAAAAAGTATATTTAATAAAATTGATCCTCATCCTCAACAAAGGGTTGAATTGGTGTATATCTGATTGCACATATTACTATAGCCCGGCCGATCCCGATACAAATCGGGACAGTCGCAAAGACCAAACCTTAAAACAATCTGACATACACCCGTTGAATTTGCACTAAACCCAGGTGTTAAAAGAAATGTGGATTTTTGTGTCATGAGAATTGTCTTTATGGGTACTCCCGAATTTGCTGTAGCCTCTTTGGAAGCTATACTGCAAGCCGGACATTCTGTAGTTGCTGTTGTTACTTCCCCTGACGCGATGGGTGGACGAGGAGGTAAACAATTAATTCAATCATCTGTAAAACAATATGCTGTTGATCATAAACTTCATGTACTTCAGCCGATAAAACTCAGGGATAAAAATTTCATTAAAGAGCTTCGTTCATTTCAGGCTGATTTGTATGTAGTAGTAGCATTCCGCATGCTACCAGAGATAGTATGGAGTATGCCTCCTATGGGCACTATTAATGTTCATGGTTCATTATTACCTAAATACCGTGGTGCTGCTCCGATTCATTGGGCAATAATTCATGGCGAAAAAATCACAGGAATTACGGTATTTAGATTAAAACATGTTATAGATACCGGAGATATCATACAACAAGCTTCCATTGAAATTGGCCTTAATGAAACCACCGGAGACCTATCTCAAAGAATGATGATTTTAGGAGCTTCAACTTTAGTAAAAAGTATATCCCTGCTTTCAAAAGGAGATTTTAAATTAATCCTCCAGGACGATTTGATGTCAAGCCCTGCTCCCAAACTTTTTCATGAATCGGGCAAAATAGATTTTAAGCAGACTTCATTTGCAATACATAATCTCATCCGGGGTATGAGCCCTAAACCAACAGCATGGATGGTGCTCCATGGAATAAAATATTTCTTCTACCGAAGCGAATTGACAGAAATAAAATCTACTGAACCTGCTGGCAGATTATACATAGCTCAACAGCAACTGATTCTAGCTACGATTGATTTTAATATATTCATTCGTGAAATACAATTGGAAGGAAAAAGAATACAATCGGATAAAGAATTCATTAACGGCTATTGGAAAAACCCGTTGTATGCTCCCGGGAAAGCTTAAGGCTGATGCAAAAGAATTTCATCCATGACTTCACTTAATTGCTCTGCCCCGATACCTTTTGAAATGATCTTTTTGTTTTTATCCAGGACGAAAATCTGAGGTGTTGATTTTACATCATATAATATTTTGTACCTGGACGTATGAAATGGATCGGCAGCATTGATCCAGCCTGGGTTTATTTTTTGTTCTTCAAGATATTTCCAACAGCTTGGTACTTTGTCTCCAAACTGGCTGCACACTGCAAGGATCTCTACTCCTTTAGTTTTATATTTTTCATAAAACTTTACAATAATTGGAAGGGACGCTTTGCAATGACTACACTCCGGATCCCAGATAAATAAAATGGTGTAAGGAGATTTGATACTGTGCAAACTTAGCGGTGATTGATCCGGATATTTCAGCACTTTAATTTCAGGGGCGGTCTTACCAATCAGGATAGGCCTTAAGGAAGCAGCATTTTTTTCCAATTTTTCCAATTGTTCCTGATCAATCCAGGGTGCAAACCCCTTGCTGTAATATTCGTCTACCAGGTGAACATAAACACCATCTTGTCCCACTATTTTACTGGCAGCATATTTGTTCAAAAACTGGATCAGGTAATATTTAAACGACTCTTCTGCCGGTTGCATTTTTTTTAATAAATAATCCATGGCCACATTTATTGAATCCGGATCCTGTAGTGTAAGTTTATCGAGGTAATAATTTATCCGTTCATTTAATAACGGTGACCGTAACATCCTCGAATCACCCAGATCCAGCTGATCAAAATAATGCGCTTTATAGTACATGTATCGTTGCAGTTCGATATCTTCTTTTTTACCTGAAAATTCCGGGATGTCTGTTTCGAAAGTAGATTTAATAAGCATTGCAGAAATAGACTGCGGGAATTTAGCAACAATATTATTTTGTTTGTTTTTGACGGATTCATTTATTCCGCTTAATTGTAATTGAAGATTTTTTTGAATCGCAGAATCTTTAGTTTCCTTAAGTTGGGTGCTCAGTCCCTGAGCTTTTGGCCTGGCTTCTTCAAGGAAATTGAGATAATCATAAAACAATTCATTGTCCTTTGATCCTTTTACTTTGAATGATTTTACGGTTTCTTTGGCATCCACGCTGATTTGCAGGTTTTGTTCATTTTTATTGATAAACACCTGGATAAAATCATTTTTAGGAGGCATCACCAATAAATAGATACCGGGCTCCAGTTCGTGATCTTTATTAAATCTATAAACCCCGTCTTTTTTTATGGCAGTATCTCTAAGAAATTGTTTGTCTGCATAATAATAACCGAAATACAGTGTATCGGATGGAGCATTTTTAATAGTAACGGTGATGTCGTAACCCGTCGAACCGGTTGCTCTTTGAGCAATGATCAAACAAAAGATGAAAAGAATAAATCTCATAAGCTGTAAGCGAAACACAAAATTCGTAAAGACTAATCACTTTATGCCATACATTAGGTTTATTTTAACTAATTAGGTGACGTTTGAGGACAAATGAGTCCTCCCTTTCTATTTTCAACTGTTTTCCATATTCGGATTCCTTCCTTTTTCAATACTTTTAACCTATGGATCTAAGTTATATCCTCAATCACCTGGGAGAAGAAAGAGACGAATATTTTAATGCCGTTTCTCCCCCAATCATTCAGACCAGTAATTTCAAATTTAATTCAGTCCTCGATTTCAGGGAAAAAATTGCAGGTGAATTTGAAAATCATGTTTATACCCGTGGAAATAACCCAACGGTCAATATCCTGAGAAAAAAAATTGCTGCGCTTGAACATGCTGAGGATTGTCTCGTGTTTTCAAGCGGAGTGGCTGCCGTAGCTTCTGCAGTCATGGGAAATATTAAGACCGGTGATCATATTGTATGTGTAAAATCGGCTTATAGCTGGACAAAAGCCTTGCTTCAAAAATATCTACCGAGGTTTGGAGTGACTCACACGATGGTTGATGGTACTTCATTGACTGAAATCGAAGATGCCATCACACCTGAAACACGGATACTTCTTCTCGAAAGCCCTAATTCTACTGTTTTCGAATTACAAGACTTATCAGGATGTGCCGCATTATGTAAAAAATATAATCTCATCAGTGTCATTGACAATAGTTATAGCACACCTCTATTTCAAAACCCTATCGATTTTGGGATTGACCTGGTTTTGCATTCGGGCACGAAATATATCAATGGGCACAGTGATGTGGTGATGGGTTTGCTGTGTGGAAAGGCAGATATGATTAAGAAAATATTCTATTCAGAGTACATGAATATAGGGCATATCATTAGTCCGCATGATGCGTTCCTCGCTATCCGCGGATTAAGGACTTTTGCTTTAAGGGTGCAGCGATCGAATGACACTTGTTCTAAATTAGTTGAATTGCTTTCCGGACATCCTAAAATCGAAAAGATATATTATCCTTTTATCAATGCGCAACAAGCACTAGCTGTAAAACAAATGAAAGGTGGTGGCATGTTTACGTTAGCTCTAAAAGCTAATTCCAAAGAGCAAATAATTCAATTTTGCGATAGTCTTAAACGATTTTTAATAGCGGTATCCTGGGGTGGCCATGAGTCTTTAATAATACCTATCATCACATTTTATGATATTCCGGGTGCCCCTGATCCGGACTTACCCTGGAATTTAGTGAGATTTTATATTGGATTAGAGGAATTTGAGGTGTTGTATAAGGATATTTTGACCGGGTTGGAGTTATTGTGAGGTTGGGTAATCTCACCCCTATCTGTCTTTCCCCTCGCGAGGGGAAAGGACCGTTTTGCATGGCATTTTGCTTAAACATT
>JBDTUE010000123.1:0-12295 GCA_040007895.1 Saprospiraceae bacterium
TATTGACCGGATGATATTACCAGGGAAGTAAGCTCAAATACTTTCTGCCAATTTTTTTCATACAAATAAACTTTAGCTAAAAGGGATTGTGCAGTTCCCTTATTTATTCTTCCTTTTTCTGCAGCATTACGAAGAGGGGTATGGTCGGCAGCAAACTGCAAATCTTCTTTAATAGTAGTATAAATCTCTGCCACGGTAGCCCTGGTTTGAAATTTAGGATCCGTATTTGCATCTTCAGCACTTTCAGGCACCCTCAATACAAGAGGTACACCTCCATATAAGCGAACGAGATTAAAATAATAATACCCTCTGATAAAACGGACTTCTCCAATCCATCTGTTTTTGATGGATTCATCCACTAAAGCTGTTTCCAGGGCTTTCAGAGCCTGATTGCATTTTGCTATTCCTGAAAAATAGCCGCTCCATAGTGAAGCCACAAAAGTATTAGTAGGGGATTGTGTAAAATTATCCAGTTCTCCGATGATTCCTATTTGATCTTGAGACGTGCTGCCTTTATCGGCGTCATCAGCCATGATATTGGTAGCAGATATGAATGCGATCCCATGAGTATCCCCACCTCCAAATGCATCTCCGGATAATAAACTGTTATATACGCCTACTACCAGATTTGCAGCCAGATCCGGATCTGTAGCTGCGGTGCCTTTACCTTGTACCGCGACATCCAAAAAATCTGGAGAACAGGCTTGAATAAGGAATAACAAGGATGGCAATAGAATTTTTAGTACGATCTGTTTTTTCATTTCCTTATTTTTAAAATTCAATATTGATGCCTGCAGCAATAGTTTTGGTAGTCGGGTATGCATTCGTTTCTATACCGGATCTTGTAGGTGAATCATCGGATAATTCAGCAGTAAATCCAGTGTACTTCTTTAAGGTGAATATATTTTGTGCTGTGACGAAAACCCGGGTGCTGGTTATATGGATTGATTTCAATAAAGACGGAGCAAGAGCATAACTCAGGGTAACATTGTTTAAACGAATGAAATCTCCTGATTCAACATAATAACTCGAGGCGGGCAAATAACCACTATTGGCACCTGGTTCATTTTGAATGCCTGATCCAGCAGACCATCGGTGATATGCAAGATCAGCTTCGACATTATCAAAGCCACTCAATCTCAGGGCTTTTTTACCATTGTATACCACATTACCCACATTTCCGTAAATGTCAAAACTCAGATTCAATGCTTTGTAGTTCACTTCCGCATTAATGCCGAAATATGCTTTAGGTTGATACGAACCCATGAATACGCGGTCTTTATCATCAATTTTCCCATCGTCGTTACTATCCTGATAAATAAAATCTCCGGGTGAAGCAGTAGGCTGAATGATTTTACCGCTACTTGATTTATTGGATTCAATCTCAATTTGATTTTGAAATACACCTTTAACCTGTAAGACATAAAAACTTCCTACGGGATAATTATTGTCCGTTTTAGTAGTATAAATCTGAGCACCTCCGACTCCTCCATCAAGGATCGGTTGACCTCCGTTGAGACCAATTACTGTATTTTTATTCAAGGTGATATTTCCACCAATTTTATAATCCAGGGTACTGGTGATACGATTCCTCCAGTTGAGAGCAAACTCCAGACCGGTATTCTTAATAGAAGCTGCATTGGTTAAAACTACTCCATCTTCATCTCCAGTCACAGACGGTACCTTGACATTAATCAATAAGTCGCGTGATTTTTTATCATAAAACCCTAGTTCTCCATATAACTTACCTCGCCACAATGAAAAATCCAGACCCAGATCAAATTCTTCTGTCGTCTCCCACTTCAAATTGGGGTCTTTAATTTGAGTAATAGCGCTACCCGGTGTTGCAATACCTCCTCCGAATGGGTAAGCGAGATTAGGTTTGACTGTGGTAGTGAATGCATCAGAAGGTACCCGATCATTACCTACCTTACCCCAGCTGGTTCTAAGCTTCAGGGTTTCAAACATTGAATTGTTCTTCATGAATCCCTCATTACTGATCAGCCAACCAAAACCTACAGAGGGGAAATAACCCCATCTGTTATCCGGTGATATTCTAGAACTCCCATCTGCCCGTATCGTAGCAGTCAATAAATACTTATCGTCGTAATTATAATTAAACCTGCTGAGGTAAGAATTTCTTGCCCATTTATCTCCTTCACCGGAATTAGTGGATGTATTTGCATTGCCCGTATTGATGTACCATAGATCTTTATCAGCCGGAACATTCTGACGATTAGCAGTAGCCCAGGAAAGAGAATAAGCTTCTGCTGTGGTACCTGCCATCAGTGTAAATTTATTTTTATGTATGGCTGTCTGGTACGAAATGATATTGTCCCAGACCCATCTCAGGCTATTTTCATTTTTGATATTTAAAGAACTATTTGGGTTCCGTTGATTTCCACCGGTAGTGATAAATGTGGATAAATCATTATTGAATTGATAGTTGTATCTTCTTTCCGCCAGATTGGCATCTTCAAGTCCAATACTGGACCTCAGGGTCAGGCCGGCAATGGGTTTTATTTCCAGATATCCGGAAGACTGAAGACGTTGATTGACGATACGGTTATCATTATTATTGAGATCAAGGATCGGGTTACCAACGTTCTGATAAACGGAAGTATTACCATATTTGCCATCGACCAGAGATGGAATTATAGGAGCTGCACGGTACGCATTATTATAGGCCCCGCCAAGGTTTACATCCCGGTTGCCTGTATTGACATAAGAAGCAGTAATCCCTACATTTACTTTTGAATTAATCTTGTAATCCGTATTCATCCTGGCAGTGATACGATTAAATTTATTGTTGATCACGATTCCTTCATCTTCTAAATAACCAAGACTTAAAAAATGGCTTATCCGATCAGTTCCTCCTGAGATAGACAAATTATGATTCTGAGTCCAGGCTTGCCGGAGAATTTCACCAAACCAGTCTGTGGATACCGTGGAAGCATTCACTACAGTACCGGTGGCAGATGATGCATAATTGGCATACTCATTTGCATTGGCCATTTGAATGAGGTTGGAAGCCGACCTGAATCCCAGGTTATTGTTGTAGTTTATTTTTGTCACGCCGGCAATTCCCCTTTTCGTAGTGATGATAACTACACCGTTTGCACCTCGAGCGCCATAAATAGCTGTAGAAGAAGCATCCTTTAAGACATCGAGGCTCGTAATATCAGCAGTATTGATATTGCTTATATCGTCTGTGAGTATACCATCTACCACAAATAGAGCTGATGTACCTGCAAGAGCCGTTCCGGTACCGCGAATACGAACATTTGGTGATGAACCTGGTTTGCCACTACTAATGATCTGAATTCCGGTTACTTTTCCCTGAAGAGCCTGTGTAGCTGTTAGTACGGGTTGTTTGGCTAATTCTTCTCCCCGAACGCTTACAGTAGCCCCGGTAATATCAGCTTTCCGTAGTGAACCGTATCCTACAACCACTACCTGTTCAAGCATTATATTTTCAACGGACATTTCTACATTTAAGATAGTGTCTGAGTGAATGGAAATTTCCTGTGTAGCCATTCCAAAATAGGAAATGGTGATTACGGACTGAGGAGGGACTGAAAGGTTGAACTTACCATCAATGTCAGTGATCGTACCCAGGAGCGTGCTTTTCACTTGTATTGTAGCTCCGATGATCGATTCTTTATTGTTAGCATCTGTTACGGTGCCTGAAACACTCAAATTTTGTCCATGGATCAATTGAATAAATTGAAGGGAAAGAGCAGCGCAAATTAATATTCGTGTCGACATAATGTCTCTAAATTCTGGTACTTGATAGAAAAGTTATTAATAATTCAAAAAGTCATTTTTTTGCACAGCGATCGACTCCGGAAGTCAAACTAAAAATGACATAGTGAATAAATTCATGACATTACCAAAGATTCTTCATCAATTGATAATATAATATAGATTGGAAAAAATTGGACATCAATCACAAATGGAATGAAAAGCCATCCGTTGATGATGTAGGTATATAACGTCTTACTGTATCGAATAGTTTTAACTATAAGTCACAATATTTTATTAAAATTTAAATAAACTTCTGTTCTTCACTTAGCACCCTTGGCCCTACACTTTAGCTAAAAAGGTATTTTTCCGCAACACGTAGTGCTTTAACTCAAGTTTCTGGGCTCTCAGGTTATAATCTGGGAAAGCAAAGTGCAGAACCTAAGCTAGACAGGGATTTAAATTCTTCTTTGTGAAAAAATTGATTTGCGGGGATGGTATCAAAGCTCTCCGTGTATAGAAATCAATGTAAAGGCAGATTAATCAAAAACGAAGATCCTTCAGATTCTTTGCTTTCAACAGATATTGTTCCTCCGTGTGCCTTTACAATATCATAGCTCAACGACAATCCCAATCCAGTTCCTTGCCCTGTCGGCTTAGTAGTAAAAAAGGGTTGAAATATTTTATCAACTATTTTTTGTGGAATGCCGTTGCCATTATCGGTTACTTTTATCTCTACCTTATCACTAATCTTTTTTGTGCTTACTGAAACAGTTGGCTCATACACTTCATCACTTATGCGCTTGACCATCTCAACATTCCTTTCATTCACGGCGTAAAATGCATTGTTGATTAAATTCAAAACAACTCTTCCAATATCCTGGGGGATGATATTGATATTTCCGATTGATTCATCAAAATCAGTTTTCATCGTTGCATTGAAAGATGGGTCCTTTGCTCTTAAGCCATGATAACTCAATCTTAAATATTCATCACATAACGCATTGATATCGGTTGATTCTTTTTGTACTGAACTTTTTTGTGAATGTTGCAGCATTCCCTTTACTATCGCATCGGCTCTTTTACCGTGGTGATTTATTTTTTCACCGTTTTCTTTAATAGTATCAGCTATTTCAATTGCCTGTTGCCCATTGCCTATTGCCAATTCTTCTTTTAACTCTTCGATCAATTCATTATTCACTTCACTAAAATTATTTACAAAATTCAATGGGTTTTGAATTTCATGTGCAATGCCTGCAGAGAGTTCGCCAAGCGAAGCCATTTTTTCGGATTGGATCAATTGAGCTTGGGTAGCTTTTAAAGTTTCATGAGTTTGACCCAGCTCCTGATATGCTTTCTCAATGATTTTTGCCTGTTCCAGTTGTTTTATTTGAAATTCTTCCTGTTGTTTTTTGATTATTCGCTTGCGCATGTATCGATTCAATGCAAGACCCAATACTATTAAAATCAAAAAATAAAGTAGGTATGCCCAGTTGGTATTCCACCAGGGCTGTAGAATGGTTATTTTTAATTTAATTCCTTTTTCATTCCAGATACCATTATTATTAGCTGCTTTCACTCGAAACAAGTATTGGCCCGGAGCCAGCTTTGGATAAAATGCAAAGTGTTCTTGTCCGGCTGAACGCCATTCATTTTCATAACCTTCCAGTCGGTATTCACTTTTATTTTTCGCAGGATCGGAATAATGGATGACGGCAAATTCCAATGAAATATTATTTTCATTGCTTTTTAAGATGACTTCATCAGTTTCCTGAATTGGTTTTTTTAGAATTGAATTTTCACCCGGAAGTATCGATTTGTTAAACAATTTAAAATCCGTCAAAAATACCTTTGGAGGATTGGTGCCATTATTGACTTGGGATGGATTAAATACTGTTATCCCATTTGAACCGCCAAAAATAAATAGTCCTTTGGATGTTTTGAGTCCGGCTCCATCTGCAAATAATTGACCCTGGATGCCATCTGAAATGGAATAATTATAGAATTTACCTTCAATAATATTCAAGCGGCTCAAGCCTTCAAATGTGCTCAACCAGAGTGAGTTCCTTTTTTCGTCTGCCAAGATGCTCTGAATACTCATAGAAGGCAAACCATCATCCATCGTATAGGTTTTGACCGTCCTTTTTTCAACATTATATCTATTGAGACCACCTTGCCAGGTCCCGACCCAAGCTATACCAGCAGAATCTTCATAAAAAGAATTTATATCCTGGGTAATGAACACGTCGCCAAGTTTACTGTCAAATCCATAACGTTCAATTTTATCCACAGCATAACGATATAAAAACAATCCATTATTGGTCAACAACCAAAGGCCGTGTTTCATGCTTTCATATATTCCCGTGATTTCATTGCTACTGGCATTTGAGCCTGCCAATATGCTGAGATCATATTTTATAACCCGGTTGTTTTCTTTTCGAAACAAACCTTTATTCGTCCCCAACCATAAATTGTTTTTTTGATCACGAAAGAATTTAAATACTACGGCGTCGGTAGGAAGTCCTTCAACTTGAGTCTTGCGGACTTTTTGATCAACAGCAGAAAAGATAAATATCCCTGGGTAGGTTCCAAAATAAAATTCATTCGGATCATGTTCGATAAAACTAAAAATGCCTTCGGTGTTTAATTTTACATAAGGGATTGGGAGTATGGTTTTAGCTTCAGCATCCAGTATATTTAATCCTGCCGTTAACGGCAGACCACCTGAGGTAATATAAAGTTTACCATCCCTGCTTTCATAAATATTATTTACCCAACCTTGGGTCAAACTATTTTTTTGTTCCTTATTATACGAGTAAGATCTAAATATGGCCTTTTCTTCATATTTATACAATCCCTGGGCTTGAGTTCCAATCCAGATATTCCCAAATTCATCCAGTTTGAGATCCAAAATCTGATTTCCATATAATGGGTGTTGAGGTCCAAAATCAAACAATTCAAACTTTTTAGTCTTTATATTGAATCGCGATAAATCATGAGTCGTCCCAATCCATAAATGATCCTTTCCATCGCTGGTGAAGATATTCCGATGTTGATCCAAATGTGGTTTTTCCGGGGTATACATTTTATAAGAACCCAGCGATAGATCAAAGTCGAACAGGTTAACCTTCGCCGTCAGAATCCATATATGTCCCTGCTCACCAGAAATCACCCTAACAGGACGATCGTCCAAATTTTTGAGGACCGCATCCAGATTATTAAATTTAGTAATATGATATGCCGTATCAATTTTCAAAATTCCTCCGTACGTATTAATCCAGATATTACCTGCTTGATCACAATGGAGACTAACCACATTTTGTGGGGCCATGCTGTCCGGCGATGGGAATAAATGTAGCTCAGATTCATTTTCATCTTTATACAAAAGGCCTGACGAAATAGCTTCTCCAAAATTGGAGGAAATACCAAAATAAATTCTTCCATTATGATCCTGAATCATGGAGGATACACCCAGTTCTACAGTAGCAGGATGCTCAATCAGATGTTCATATCCATAGGTGCTAAATGACTTGGTGACCGGGTCATAAACATTTAGGTTTGTAGGGCTGGTAGCCACCCAAATCTGACCTGTCCGATCTTCAAATAAACTCCAGACCTGGAGTCCTTTGATTGAGCCGGGATCATTCGGATTATTGAAGAAGCGTTTAAATGTATAACCATCGAATTTGGCTAATCCATTAATTGTTCCAGTCCAAATATAACCTTGTCGATCCACCAACACCTGATCCACCTGGAGAGCAGGAACACCATCCAATTCTGAATACCGGGTTAGATTGTTTGTACTGAGTTGAGAATAGGCAGTAATAAAAAAAACAACGCTAACCAAAAGCTGAATTAAACCCAAACAAGTCCATCGAATATAAATTGTCCGTTTAATATTCATATATCCTATAAAAATAACAAGTTCATTGCACCCGGAATTTTATATTATTGGATTAAATTGAATAAGATCCTGCATCAATATTTTTTGTTATAACTAATCAATCATGTAGGGGAATTCTATAAATCAATTTACTGGTAGTTGAATCAAAAATGAAGATCCTGCAGATTCTTTGCTTTCAGCGGAGATCGTACCGTTATGTTTCTTAACGATATCATCGCACAATGATAATCCCAATTCCGTTCCCTGTTGTCCCGATTTCTATCGGGTTAGTGGTAAAAAAGGCTTGTGCCATAGGATCCCTTCGGGAAATATTTTATCCAACACTTTTTCCTTGATGTTGCACAGCTTTGTTACAGGTTTATCTTATTTTTTTATTAGGTGCCTTCGGCGCCGGTGCTTTTTTAGGAGGATTATTTTTTAATTCCTGCAGTACAATTTCAATTGCTTTTTCTAACTGGGGGTCATGACCATTAATAACATCGGAAGGCCATTGTTCTACTTCTACATCGGGAGGTGTTCCTACGTTTTCTATTCCAAAACCTTTCTCATCAAAAAAACCAACATTGGGAGCTGTAACAACACCACCATCAATAAACTCAGGATAACCGAGCACACCTACCAGTCCGCCCCAGGTTGTTTTACCCACAAGTGTTCCCAGTTTTGCCTGGCGAAAAAGATAAGGAAGATAGTCTCCGCCAGATCCGGCAGTTTCATCTATCAGCATAACCTTGGGACCCTGGATGGACGCATTGGGTGCTTTCTGATCCTTACCATAGCGGTACCGCCAGTATGATTGCAAGGGACGTTTTAGCAGATCGATATAATAATCTGCCAACTGCCCGCCACCGTTAAATCTTTCATCAACTATAATCCCGGCTTTATCGGCTTGCGGAAAGAAATATCTTTTAAAATATTCATGACCTTGCCCAGCTGTATTGGGCACATATACATATGCTACCTGTCCATTGGTAGCTTCCTGTACCTTCCGCATGTTTCCTTCCACCCAATCCCGGTTACGCAGACTTGCTTCGCTGGCAACAGGCAATACTTTTATGGTGCGTTTGTTTGCGCCGGCGGCGGAAGTTGCAACGGTAAGTGTGGTGATTTTTTCTGCTGTATTTTCAAAATAGCTGTAGAGGTTTTTGTCTGCTGTTACATCAACGCCATTTACCTCTAGTATGTAATCATCTACCTGTACATTTACACCCGGTTCTGTAAGCGGTGAACGCAGATCGGGCGACCAGTTTAAACCTCCATAGATCTTTTTAATACGAAACCGGTTATCATTTACAATATAATCTGCCCCTAATAAACCACCCGGAATAATGTCAGGTTTCGTACGCCTGTCGCCGGCAAGATCAAACCTGTGATGCCCTACAGAGAGCTCACTGAACATCCATTGCATGACACGGTATAGATCATTTGTACTTGCTACATCGGGCAACAGCGCTTCATACTTTTTCTTCATAGCCAGCCAGTTTATTCCATGCATATTGGCATCATAAAAGAAATCGCGGTTTACCCTCCAGGCTTCATTAAATATGTTTTTCCATTCTTCTTCCGGAGAGATCTTCACCTGCAATAAAGAAGTGTTGAGCATGGCTTCGGGAGTGGGTTTTTGACCGGTAGTCACTATACCCCATTTGTCTTTACTGTTGAATAACATTTTATCCCCTTTGGCCGCGATCGTATAGTTATCAGCAGGCATGACGGGCTCCTCTTTCCTTTTCTTCAGGTTATAGCTATTGAGCATAGTAGGAGCAGAGGCATGTGGGGCATCAGCAAGATAAAAGAGCTCACCTTCCTTAGCAACCTGTAAAGACCTGTAGCTGCCCTTTGCTATTGGCATAGGAACAATCCTGTTTTGAATTCCATCCCAATCTATTTTTAACCGGGTGCTATTTGAATCGGGCTTATCCATGGTTTTAGGAGCAGTGCTGTCTTTTTCTTCTTCTATTTCATTTTCTTTGGCAAAAGGTGATTGTGTTTCCTTTTGCAGTGTAATCAGGTAAATGGAATTAGTTGCTTCCATATCATTATTTGACTGATCGAACCAATTGACAACCGGCCCTGCATCAGTACTCGCAAGGAGGTATAAATATTTTCCGGAGGGATCGAATACAGGTTCGGTTACATTTGACAAGGCATCGGTAATTGGGAGGGATTTATTTTCTGCCAAAGAATACACCCAGGCTTTTTCAAAACCGGTTTCAGTAATGGTAGTATATGCAATGTTATTAGCATCAGGGGACCAACTACCAAATAGTTCTCTGAATATACCAGGAACAAAATTCACATCTTCGGAGATTTTAGTGGTTTTGCTGGTGGAGATCTCTGTAACATACAGCCGGCGACCGTTATCAACAAAAGCTAGTTTTTTACTATCGGGCGACCAGTGAATGTATGCATAGAAACCGGAGCCGTTAAGGTTGATCATTTTGGGTTCCCCGGTGCCATCCTGATTCTTTATGTATAGTTCATATTCGCCGGTGGCATCACTGAAATAAGCAATAGACTTGGCATTGGGGGACCAAGCAGGTTCTTTCTCGTGGGCACCCGGTGAGTTTGTAAGATTGAATGCATCGCCTTTTTGTGCAGGAAGTGTAATAATATCTCCGCGGTAATCTAATACCACTCTAGATCCAGATGGGGATATATTGCCACTGCGGATGTATTGGTCTCCTTTTACAAATCTTGCCCGCTGATCCAGCAAATCTGCAGCAATGCCAATCTTTATTTTTGAAGAGTTTCCATTTGCAGTGGCATATGTATGCAAATATCCGCCCTGCGAAAAAATGATCTGATCTCCTGTTCCTTCCAAACTGGATACAGGAAAGTCATCGAATTTAGTGAGCTGGTTTACTGATTTACTTGCAGGATCATAACTGTATAAATTGAATTCTCCATTACGGTCGCTGCGGAAATAAACTTTATTGCCTTTCCATACTGGTTTGGAATCATTACTCCCACCTTTTGCTTTTGGTATCTCCGTTACATTGTGATCCTTAATATTGTAAAGCCATATACGTGTCATAGTTCCACCGCGGTAGTTCTTCCACTGCTCAAACCTGTCTGCAATTGGTGTGTAAGCAATGCTGTTTCCATCGGGGCTGTATGAAGCCCAGAATGCATTAGGAATGGGCAGTTGTTCTTCAGAGCCATTCAAAATATTTACAGTGAATAGTTGAAAATACCTGTTAGTAAAACTATTGCGCTGCGAAGCAAATAATATCTTTTTGCCATCCGGAGAAAAATCCCGAACCAAGTCTGCTCCCGGATGCCATGTAAGTCTTTTAGGCACACCACCGCTAACGGGTACAACAAAAACATCTGTGTTTCCATCGTACTGACCTGTAAATGCAATCATCTTTCCATCCGGAGAGAAAATCGGGTTTGATTCCAAACCTTCACTTACAGTAATTCTTTGCGGATAGGAACCATCCCTGTTTGCTACCCACAAATCTTCAGCATAAATAAAAGCAATATGATCCTTGCTGATAGCAGGCTGCCAAAGCAGGCGGGTATCTGTTATGTTTTGTGCATGTACAGACAATGAACTAAGGATGAGCAAGACTAACCCGGTAAAAAAGGAAATAAGAAGCTTCATGATTTAATAAATGAAAATGATAAAATGTATAAGCAACAGTTGATTTTTTATTTAAAGGATAATTTAAACATGTACAAGATACTTAGAACTACATTAGGTCATAGTGGTAATTGAATAATAAATACTGTCCCTTCTCCCTCTTTCGTTTCAACTTTCCCAAGGGGTCCTGCGGATATTTCTCCTCTATGTGCTTTAATAATATCATAACTTAAACTTAATCCTAACCCCGTTCCTTGCCCGGTAGGTTTGGTCGTAAAGAATGGCTGCAATATTTTATCTTTTATATTATCTGGAATGCCGATGCCATTGTCAGTGATTTTTATTTCAATTTGATTTTCAAACTTTTTAGTTGATATAATTACTACGGGTTTGTATTCATTTACTTCGGACAAACCTCGCATGTTTTCTATGCTATTTCGGGACAAACATGCAAGGTTCACGGCGTAGAACGCATTATTCACCAGATTCAATATTACTCTGCTTATATCTTGTGCTACTACATTTACTTTTGGAAGATTAGGATCGAGATCAAGCTTGACATCGCAATTAAACCTGGAATTTTTAGCTCTCAAAGCTTGATAAGATAGTTTTACATATTCATCGCAGAGGACATTAATATCTGTTGGTTCTTTTATTCCTGATGATTTGCGAGAATGTTCCAGCATGCCTTTGACGATGTTGGAAGCTCGAAGGCCATGTTGATTTATTTTTTTTGAGTTATCACTAATGTCATTTAATAGATCTTCTTCCAAAGTTTCGTTCCTTTCACCCTTGACCCTTGACCTTTCACCCTTGAGTTCATCAATCAATTCATTATTTACTTCACTAAAATTATTCACGAAGTTCAGCGGGTTTTGAATTTCATGTGCAATGCCTGCGGTAAGTTCTCCGAGACTGGCCATTTTTTCAGATTGAATGAGCTGAGATTGGGTAGCCTTTAATTCATTAAGTGTCCTCTCTATCTCGCTGTTTTTCTCCTGCAGTATTAGATTTGCTTTTTGCTTTTGACGATTGTTGCGGTAAAGTAAGAATCCAATAGT
>JBDTUE010000124.1:0-12049 GCA_040007895.1 Saprospiraceae bacterium
CTTTCACATTAATAACCAAATCGATTTTTTTAACCATATTTGCGAGTCGCTTTAAAAGAAAATATGCGAATACTTCAACTTTGTAAGAAATTTCCGTATCCTTTAAAAGATGGCGAATCCATTGCCGTCACACACTTGAGCAAAGCCTTTCAACAATTGGGCTGTGAGCTTACTTTGCTCTCAATGAATACGAATAAGCACCATTTTGATCTTGATAACCTGCCAAAAGACTATTCTTATTTTAAAGAGATTTTTTCGGTAGATGTGGACACGTCTATTAACAACTGGGATGCTGTAGTCAACTTGCTAAAAGGTCAATCCTATCATGTTGCCCGGTTTATTTCTGATGAGTTCAATGATAAACTGATCGAAATACTCTCCAAAAATCAATTTGATGTTGTGCAGCTGGAGACTCTCTACCTTGCTCCCTACATCAGCACCATAGAGAAATATTCAGATGCGATCATTTCGCTGCGAGCTCATAATATTGAACATGAAATATGGGAAAGGATTATTGAACATCATCCGAATAATATCCGGAAATGGTATCTCAAACACCTTACCAAACAGCTTAAAAAATACGAAGTTGATCAGTTTGAAAAGTATGATCTGCTGATAGCATTTACAGATCGGGATTTAGGTAAATTCCGAAAACTGGGTTATCACAATGGGGCTATTACATCGCCAATTGGCATCGAATTAAAACAATATCAACCCCATATGCAAAGAGATACTCCATTGAGTATCACGTTCATAGGGGCTCTGGATTGGATGCCTAACTCAGAAGCACTAGATTGGTTTTTAAATAAAGTCTGGAAACGAATTCATACACTTCATCCCGAATTTGAACTTCATGTGGCTGGAAGGAATTGTCCTGATTCAATCAAGAATCTTAAAATGCCAAAAGTCATTATTTATGGCGAAGTCGAAAACTCCAATCATTTTATAAATAATCATCCGGTGATGGTCGTGCCATTACTTTCCGGAAGCGGTATGCGGGTGAAAATACTCGAGGGAATGGCGCTTGGTAAAGTAATTATCACTACATCCCTGGGACTTGAAGGAATACCAGCTACTCATAAGGACAATATACTAATTGCGGACACTCCTGAAGAATTCATTGAATGTCTCAATTTTATTCACCAGCATCCTGAAGAAAGACTGCGACTCGGAAATAATGCAGTTCAGTTTGTTTCAGAACGCTATGATACTTTTAAAGTAGCTGCCGGGCTGCTTCATAAATATCAGTCGCTGATAGAATCCGGATATACCAAACAAACCGCATAGCTTTTGATGTGAAACTGTTTATTATCAGTTCACGATTTCCATATCCCCTGGAAAAGGGCGATAAGCTAAGGCTGTATTACCAGATACAAGAGTTATCCAAATATTTTGAAATCGTCCTGTGTTGTCTTACTGACCAGGTAGTCAGTGAATTGGGCATGACGAGACTCAGACCATATTGCCGGTCCATTCATGTCTTTAGATTGCACAAATACTCGGTATTTTTTCAGGTAGTTAAAAATTATTTTAATGGTCTTCCTGCGCAAGTTTCCTATTTCTTAAATCCGGGCATCAAAGAAAAAATCAAAGATTTAATCCGGTCCGAATCACCGGATCACATTTATTGTCAACTCATCAGGGCCGCTGAATATGTAAAAGATTATCCATTGCCGAAAACACTCGATTATATGGATTGTTTTAGTTTGAGCACCTATAAAAGAGCATTAAATACCTCTGTTTGGACCCGGTGGTTTTGGAATCTTGAATCCAGGTTATTAAAAAAATATGAATTAGCTGTTTATACCAGTTTTAATCAACACACAATCATTTCTTCTATAGACGCTTCCTACATCAGTGGTGATAACAAGGACATACCTTTTACCTTAGTCTCAAATGGTCTTGATCAGCGATTTTTAAAGGACGCTAATGCCACCAGGGATATTGATATTTTATTCTTCGGGAATCTCAGCTATTTCTCCAATATTAATGCCGTTGAATTCCTTATTAAAGAAATACTGCCGGCTTTAAAGAGGAGGAATAAAACGTTGCGTATTATGATCGCCGGAGCTCAACCTGAAAAATCACTTATAAAACTGATTGGATATCATCCGGACTCTGTTACACTCCAGGCAAATGTAATAGATGCTAAAGTGATTTATAAAAGGGCCAAAATATTTGTTGCTCCGATCACCTTGGGTACCGGACAGCAAAACAAAGTTTTGGAGGCAATAGCAAGTGGTTGTGAAGTAGTGTGCAGCGAAGATGTCAGCGCCGGACTACCCGGATTGATCAATTATATTTCTTTAGCCAGCTCGCCAGATGAATATGCTGAACTCATTATAAAAAAATGGGATTCCTTTGACCAAAACAGGACGCTTAGGAACAAGGCTAAAGATTTCGTCAAAGAAAATTTTAGTTGGGAGAAAAATACCGCCCCACTGGTCGAATTAATTAAAACCACAAAACTTCACTTAGGCCCAATCTAAATAACCTCCTCCACAACAATTAACGCCGGGGTTTGTTTTTTTAGGACACCTATTTTAATCATTACCTTTACTACCCAATGGATCCAAATACAAATACGCTTCATACTATTGACGAAGCGCTTGAGGATATAAGACAGGGAAAAGTGTTGATCGTCGTAGATAATGAAGATCGTGAAAATGAAGGTGATTTCATCTGTGCTGCCGAATGCGTGACTCCGGAAATTATCAATTTTATGGCTACTCACGGCCGAGGACTTATCTGTGCTCCCATAGACGAACAAAGAGCTGATGAGCTTGATCTCCCGCTTATGGTGTCTTCGAATACAGCTTTTCATGAAACAGCTTTCACTGTTTCCGTAGATCTGATAGGACAGGGATGTACGACAGGAATCTCTGCGCATGACAGAGCTAGATGTATAAAAGCATTAACCTCATCTTCTACTAAGGCCAGTGATTTCGCCAGACCCGGACATATATTCCCATTGAGATCCAAATCAGGTGGTGTTTTACGGAGGAACGGGCATACAGAAGCGTCTGTGGATTTAGCTAAACTGGCAGGACTTTATCCAGCAGGTGTATTAGTAGAAATATTAAACGCAGATGGATCAATGGCCAGATTACCTGAGCTCATTGAGTTGGCTAAATTACACAAGCTAAAAATTATCTCTATTCAGGATCTGGTATCTCACCGGTTAAAGAAAGAACGATTGGTCGAGCGTTGTTTTGAAAAAGAGATGATTACCCCCAGAGGTACTTTCAAGACTATTGTATACAGACAAAATAATGGAGACGAACACCTGGCCATTGTAAAAGGCAGTTTTGAAGCAGATGACATCGTGCCCGTCAAAGTACATTCAAACTCAGAATCAGGTGATATATACAGCATATTGTTTAATGGATATGCACGGACTATAGACAAGACATTGGAATATATCGAACATGCTGGTAAAGGAGTCTTCCTCAATTTATTCCATGATGAAAAAAAACTAACCTTGCTGGAAGCGCTCAAAAGACAACCTGTGGATTACAATTCTTTTGATCCGAATGTGCAACAACGGGATTATGGAATCGGAGCACAAATACTCAAAGACCTGGGGATTCATAAAATAAATTTAATTACAGCTCAACCCAGGAAACGAATTGGATTGATAGCTTTTGATCTTGAGATTGTAGATCACGTGGACCCGAATAATTTATAATAGAATCCATATTCCTTACTCGATTCATGTACGGAAACTTTCACTCAATCGAATTGAGTTTTTCAATTCCTGAGGTTCCGGATTATTCAGAATTTATGACATAGCTATTTTTTCTGATTACATTCATAGTGATTTAATTTATGCACTGATGAATGAATCATCCTTAGATTATGGAAGTAACCGATTTAACTCTATACCAGTTCATGAGGCTATTGGGTATGGACTATTGATTGTTTTGGCTGGGACTATTCCGAGAAATATCTTATTCGCAGCTAATCTTCGTTATTTTCCGGAAATACCCTGGGCGATAATTCATGATTACAATCTATATATTGTTTTTTTGGAATTATTTAAAAGGATCATGTGCCTTCCCCGACAACATTACAACGACGATTTTTACTTAGAGCGCACCGTATCTCAAAAAAAGAATGGCTTTGGTTCATTTTAGCGGGGGTCTTAAGGATCATCGCATTGATACTTGCATTACAAATAGTTAATAAACTGATCGTATTACCAACTCAGAAACTTCCTGATCTTAGTCAAGTGCCAAATTGTACAGTGATAGCTTTATTATTTATATCTGCACCGGTTGCAGGAATTATAGAAGAAGCTGCTTTCAGAGGTTATATGCAAGGTCCAATAGAACGGAGATGGGGTCTTGCCGTATCTATTCTCATTACAGGTACTTTGTTTGCATTAGTTCATCTTGATTTTCGAATAGTTCTATGGCCATATTATATTGCTGTATCTGCCATTTACGGGACAGTAACCTTTTTGACTAAATCCATTTTACCGTCAATAGTATTACACACTTTAGGAAATCTTTATTCCAATTTTGATCTATGGTATTCCGGTCACTCAGAATGGCAAACCTCTTCCGGGATCATATACTCATATGGCAATCCAATGGTGAAACCGGATTTTACTACACTCGCTTTTTATTTATCCTTTTTTCTGTTCTATCGATCCTTGTTTTCAAAAAATTAGCACATGTTACTGCGATGAAAACTTAAGTTTTTATTCAGCCTTGTCCTGGCATTCCTTTGACCAGGATCCCTTACCCATCCCCATCATCCATTGTTTCTTTTCATCTTCATTCATATTTTTCCATCGATCCCGCATATGGCCTCTTCGATGCATCATCCCACCAGGACCACCCATTCTTGATCCAATATTTCCTGTAAGGATTCTCATTAATAATAGTAGTCCAAAGGATTGTATGAAATTGATAGATTTAAAACCGATCACTTGAACCACAATATTATTCCAAAGGATCATTACGATGAAGGTCATGATGGCAAACATAATCGTCTTGAATAAGAACATTCGAGCTACCCAATTTTTAAAATTTTTCCTCATCACCGTTATATTAATGATTGAACAAGTTATTAAATTCTATTCTCAGTCTTTTTACCGCATAACTTTTACGTGCCAGTAAAGTATTGATAGAAACTCCCGTTTTTTCTGACATCTCTCTAAAACTCACATCATTCAATTCATTTTCAATAAATACTTCCCGTTGTTCATCCGGTAGCTTTAATAGAAATTGCTGCAATATTTCCCAAAACTCTTTACTCTCCAGGATTTCTGATGGGAGACTGTCTTCAGCCCATTGATGAAATGAAACATCCTCTACAGCACCATCCTCCCCTATTTCCTCTTCAGAATTTTTACTAGCAATATCCGTAAAGGGAATCGTTTTTTTCTTTTTATAAAAATTGATGACTCTGTTATTGGCTGCAGTAAAAAGCCAGGCTCCGATCTTTTCTATATCATCTACTTCGTCTTGACGGGAGAGTTGATACCATACGTCCTGGGAAATATCTTCCGCCTCCTCCCAGTCACTAATTCTGGATCGTACAAATCGCAACAAGCGGTTTCCGTATTCTGAAAACCATTTGGAAATTTTGATTTCTTTTCGTTCTTGCTGACTCATAGCGAAAGCTGTCATCTTCCTGCGTTATTTAATTGTAAGTATTCCTGAAAAATTCAATGATTTTTAATTGAATTTCCATAAGATACTTCTGAAAAAAGAATAAGCAGATGTCGACTAAAAAAATACAACATCTGCCTTCTTAAAAAAGTTGTGAGTCTTTTCTTATTAGTTTGTTTTTGGAGAATCTATTTCTGTTTTATCCTGACTCTCCCTCCGGTGTTTGTCCCATATTGCGTTACCCTCTTTCCTGCATTCATGATGTTTATGCCATCCATACTGCCTGTGATTGTGGTAAAAGCCGGACCTTGAATAATGCCTGGGGCCAATAAAAAACATCAATGATGAATATGTAATGGCAGTGGCGAGCAAACCGACAATAAGGTTATTTTTTCTTTCCATCTCGTTAAGTGTTTAGAAATGAAGTTATTTATTAATAGGCTTTACAAACCCCTCTTCATCAGTTTCTGACCGACGCCGATTACATCTATGATGTTTCATTTTGGAAAAGAATTCTTTTTTTTCTTCTTCGGTCATATTATGAAACCGCTGTCTCATACTACCGCCTTCACCACAGCGATATCCTGCCCCATATGCCCTTTTGAATCTCCGGCCTATAAACATTCGAAACATCATCCCGAAAAGGAAAATAAAGATGATCGACTTTAATATAAAAAATGGAAAGGCAAATAATATCCATCCTGCGAAAACTCCCATTCCGGCTGCCTTAAAAATTGGATTGATCATAATTTGATTTTTAAAATTGTTAGATATAGAAGCATGACAATTGAGAAAGAGATTTATTGTAGGTAGATCTAAAAATTATTTCGCCGGTAGGACTTTGGAGGCCTGAAAGGGCTCAGATCACCCAATGACGATTCTCAAATTTTTTATTTCTACCACTATAATATTAGCCTTAGTCCGGAGAAAATTGCTCTATATCGATTATCTTGTGAGAAGTGGAATTAAGGGGCTTAATATTGAGTTTGAATTGATATAATCGTTTCTAAATCATTGCTTCATCATGTTACGACAGATCATTATTTCGATAAGCGCATTACGGGTCAGTAAAGATTTCATCACCCGGTACAGGTTATGGGAAAACTGGCAGTCTATGAAATGGATGCATACAGCTTTTATTGTATTTGCCATCTTCATGGGGATTAAAATGTTTGGTGTTGTCGGAGCTTTTATTAGCGGATTAGGGCACCTGGTGAGTGGTGATACGTCTACGATGAAATTGGGTTTTTCGGGAAATATATTTACAGGAGATTTTTCGTTTTTAAAGTCAGATACCTATAAATACTTATTCCTGTTTTTTACATTATCACTGGTTTATCATTTTGGTGGAAGGGCTTTGGAGATCCTGTATAATGTACCCTACAAACCATCTTTTAAACAGTTTCTCGTCAATCAAAAAAGAGCCTTGCTAGTTTTATTGGTCGGATTTATTCTTGAACAAATCTTTACGGGAGTTGCATCCGGTATGTTGTCCATCACAGGCGGAAAATGGTTGACTGGAGTCGTCAATTTTATCATCCAAAGTTTTATTTTCGGAGCTATCCTTATCGATGGATTGCATGAAGTAAGAGGTACTGATTTTAAACAAGGATTCAAACATTCTTTTAATTATTATCCCGGGATAGCATTGAGCCTTGGAGCCGTTGGTTTGGCTCTATCTTATATTCCGGTAATCGGTGTATTATTAGTAGGATCAGTTGTGACTATAGCAATATTGATTGCTATTAAAAGAACTGAAGCTGTCATGGCGTGATGTTAATTGCCTGACTTAAACATTATTTCTTTTGTAAAAAGATTTCTGCCAACATACATCGTACACTTCCACCACCATAATATTCAATAGTAGATATAGGGCTGGCGATAATACGTGCATTCGCTTGCAATGAATTTCGCTGATCCTGATCCAGAGAATTCAGGGCAGCCCTGGACATTACCCAATACAAGTCACCGTGAATATTTTTAAGTTGTAACATATTGCCGGCAAAATGTAAAACTTGTTCCCATTTAATTTCAATGATTTCTTTTCCGGTATCGGTCAGAGATTGAATCAATGTTTCTTTTTCGGATTCGTCATGGATACATTCCAAACAAACAACAGCCTGGGTTTCACCTAAAGCCATCATCACATTCGTATGATAGATATTCGTGCCGGAAGGATCAGTGGCCTTAAAGGATACTTTGCGATATTGTTTCAATAAGGTGAAATGTTCGAGTAATTCCGGATCTGTCCTTGGACTGAGGCATGCATAGACTATATGATTAATTCTATCCAGGATCATACTTCCCGTGCCTTCCAAAAACTTACCCTCCTCTTCATAATGTTCAAAAGAATATTGGTTCTGGACTTTAAATTCATTGGACAATAATTCCAGGATATCTTCTCTGCGCTCAGCACGCCGAAGACTGGAGTGCAATGGATAGGTGATGATGGTTCCATCACTATGGGTTGTAATCCAGTTATTGGGGAAGATGGCATCTGGTTTGACAGGAACCTTGGTATCTTCTACTATGATCACCTGTATATGGTTTTCTCTGAGGGTAGCTTCTAATTCATTAAACTCTTCTAGTGCTTTTAATTGGATATCCGACGATTCTTGTTGATTAGTTTGCTTTTGAAAAGCATTCGTAGTCGCAGTTTCATGGTTAAATCCAAAAGCAACAGGACGGACCATCAGTACTGTATCAGTGCATTGCCTTAAAAGATTAAATCTGGGTTTGCCTTGTTTCATCTCTTATTTATTTTAGAAGACAAAATCACCCAATACATGGAACGCAAGTATACCTTAGTGTCAATTGGTCGCATAAGTTGGAAAAACAAAACAATTTAAACAAATTTTGCTAGTTAGGTTAAAAGCCCGCTTCTCCAATCTGATCTATTGAGGTCGTTCACGATCCATTTGCGACTGGAATAATATTGAAATCACATTGTACCTAAAGTGTTTTAAATAGCATCTTTGCAAAAAAATTAATAGATGGCTAAGATCCAGATCAACATGAAGGAAGCAAAAGTAGTGCGGGATGAAAATGTCATCATTGGCATCGATCTCGGCACCACCAATAGCCTGGTAGCTTTTATTGATGAAGGACAAGCAGTTACGATCAAAACGGATGCTAATCACTCAGCATTGATTCCCTCCATTATAAGTATTGAAGGTCAAAAAGTATATGTCGGGGAAGAAGCAAGAGCACGCCTTATTTCCAATCCTTCAGAGACGGTATATTCTGTTAAGCGATTGATGGGAAAAAGCCTGAATGACCTGGGAAATGTTCAGTCATTTTTTAGTTATGATCTGAAACCGGATGAACCTGATGCTTTAGTAAGAATTAAAATTGGTGAACAATATTTTACACCAATAGAATTAAGCGCAGAGATACTCAAACAATTGAAACGGATGGCAGAGGGTCATCTCAAAAAGAATGTAAGCCAGGCCGTAATCACAGTACCTGCGTATTTTAATGATGCTCAGCGCCAGGCTACACGGGATGCTGGAAGACTTGCAGGACTTGATGTCTTACGAATAGTCAATGAACCTACAGCCGCCAGTATGGCTTATGGATTAGGTTTAGATGCCGGCTCTGAAGAAAAAATAGCAGTCTACGATCTTGGTGGTGGCACCTTTGATATTTCCATTTTGCATATCCAGGATGGAGTATTTGAAGTATTGTCGACGAATGGGGATACGTACCTCGGAGGTGATGATATGGACAGAGCGATCATGGAGTATTGGATGGGAGAACATAAAGTAGACATATCCACTTTGTTGGAAGATCGCGGAAAAACACAATCACTCCGGCTGACTGCTGAAAAAGCAAAAAAAGCTTTGTCAACCGAAACCTCGTACCAGGTTCATTGGGAAGGATTTGTTTTATTTATTACCAGGGAAAAATTTGATGACTTGATTCAGCCAATTATTCATAGGACCATGGAGTGTTGTGAGCGGGCTATTAAAGATGCTGGTATTACGAGGGAAGAAATTCAAAAAGTAGTCATGGTCGGCGGCTCTACGCGGGTACCTGCTGTACAAGATGCAGTTAAAAAATTCTTTGGCGATACCTTGTTTAATGAATTAAATCCTGATGAAGTAGTCGCTTTGGGAGCAGCGGTTCAGGCCAATATCTTATCAGGAAAAGATCAGCGTTTTTTATTGATCGATGTGACTCCGCTTTCATTGGGAATAGAAACAATGGGCGGACTCATGGATGTGATTTTGCCAAGGAATTCAAAGATTCCGTCCAAAGTAGGCAGACAGTATACTACTTCCATCGATGGACAGGTGAATCTTAAAATAAGTGTTTACCAGGGCGAACGGGATCTCGTAACCCATAATAGAAAGCTGGGAGAATTTATTTTGAAAGATATTCCGCCTATGCCGGCAGGATTGCCAAAAATTGAAATCCAGTTTTTGATAAACGCAGACGGTATCCTTACTGTCAAAGCAAAAGAATTGAGATCAGGAGTTGAAACAACTATCGAAGTCAAACCTCAATACGGACTTAGTGAAACAGAAATGGGCCGAATGTTGCTCGAATCTGTCAAGTATGCTCAACAGGATATGATTCAAAAGGCATTGCTGGACGCCATTAATGAAGGCAACAGCATCGTTTTAGCTGTTGATCGTTTTATTAATCAGAACACGAATCATCTAACCTCAGAAGAAAAAGATACCCTATCCGAATTAAAAAATAATATCCACTTATTCATAAAAAATGAAAACAAGGATGAAATCTTATCTGCTATCTCTAAACTTAACGAGTACAGTGCTCCTATTGCACATCGCATGATGGACATCAATATCGGTGAAGCATTAAAAGGTACTAAACCTATCGGATGAGATTAGTACTATTCCTTATGATCATGCTCTTGATCAACGTGCATGGAAGGAGTCAGCATGATGAAATCCGGAAAGAAATTGATAAGCTTATTCGATATGAAACGAATATCGATTTTGCAAACACTCCAGGGTTTATAGTCGGTATGATCGATGGGGATTCTACGTATATTTTTCCTTATGGATCAAGATCACTTGAAGAGAATAAACCTATCCTGGAAGATGATATATTTGAAATAGGTGGAGTAACTAAACTATTTACAGCATTACTCGTTGAATCTTTAATTAGTGAACATCAATTAAACCTCAACCATTCAATCAATGAATATCTTCCAGTCAAAAACCCGGCTTTTGATTCATGTACTGTATTGCGACTATTAACTCATACTGCCGGATTGCCAAAATATCCTCCACGTTGGGGCAGTCTCGAACAAGATAGTAAGGATCCGTATGCAGCTTTCAGTCAATCTGATCTGGAAACTTTTTATAAAGAATATCATGTAACACCGGGTATTAAGAATGAATATTTATATAGTCATCTGAATTATGTTTTACTTTCCTGGGTCATGCAGGAAGTTACACAACTGACCTATACTGAATTGCTAATAAAATATTTGCCAACCGATGTTGCTGTAACCTTACTGAATAAACCTACGATCATCGGGTATGGTTTAAATATAAAACCTATTCCTCCCTGGACTACTGGAGTTTATGGAGGATCATTAGGCATAAAAGGTTCCCTTAGAGATCTTTTAAATACATGCCGTCACTTTTTCAGCACATCTTCAGTTTATTCATCTATGTTAGAAACTTACCCTGCCAAAATAAGAAAGGAGAAATCACCGATTGGTATTGGTTGGCAAGTCATCCCTATTCCAAAAAACCGTTTTGTATTTGTACATACCGGTAAAACCAAAGGGCATCATACATTCGTTGGGATTTTACCTGACAATAAAACAGGTGTAGTCGTTTTATCCAATTCAGCCGCCGGTTCAGATGCTCTTGGGATCAATATCCTTGGCATGATGAATAATAATTGGAAAAGGAAATAACCTGCCTATAAAACATACTTGGTCTTTTAAGAGATTTTTATTCCAATAATTTGATAAATCTTTTTTTAATGTTAATAAGTATTTTAGTCTCATGAAAAAGAAAACACTGAATGACTTGTCTGAATTAAAAATGGTCTTCTCCACCAACAAAGAAGAAAAAAATGACCAGGAAGAAAATGAAGTGAACGAAACCTCCTCCAGTACTCCATTCTCCAAACAATCTCTTAGAATCACACTGGATAAAAAACATCGCGCAGGTAAAGAAGTCACCCTCATCGAAGGGTTTGAAATGGACGAAGCAGGTTTAGAGGACATGGCAAAAAAACTCAAGTCGCAATGCGGAATCGGCGGAAGTGTAACGGATGATCTTATTTTGTTACAAGGAGATCAGAGAAAAAAGTTACCCGCGGTATTACAAAAAATGGGCTTTAAAAAAATAAGGATAATTTGATAGATTGTTAGAAGTGTAAAAGTGTTTAAGTGCGCAATTGGACACTTTGTCACTTCAACACTTCAACCACTTCAA
>JBDTUE010000125.1:0-12023 GCA_040007895.1 Saprospiraceae bacterium
CATTTTCTTATTTACTTCATTTGCTGCTAAATCAATTCCTGCTAACATAAATTGAATAATTCCTTCTGTTCCTTTTAAAAATATTGGTTCCAGCAATTTTAATTCCTCCTTCGACCATGACCCCAGTACAAAATTGGATTGTTTGCCTTTAGGAAAATTATTGCCGATGCCTATTCTGAGTCTAGGATATTCCTTAGACTGAATACTTTCTTGTATACTTTTGAGTCCATTATGACCGCCATCACTTCCATTTTTTCTCATTCGTAAAGTGCCAAAGGGGATATTGAGATCATCCAACACCACCATTATTCTGTCCGGTTCAAGGTTTAACTTTTGCATCCAGTATGAGATGGCACTTCCACTGAGGTTCATATAGGTATCCGGTTTGATCAGCGTTGCGCTTTTGCCTTTTATTTTTATATCACATCTCCGTCCAAACCGGTCTGGACTCCATGCACCATTTACTTTATTTACAAAAAAATCCAATAATTGAAAGCCGACATTATGCCTTGTATCCTGATACTCTACTCCCGGGTTACCCAAACCAACAATTAAATATTTCATCATGATCCGTCGTGCAAATGCCTGCAAAAATAACGAATAGACGCTCATCAGAAGATAGCCGCTATATTTGTCCGTAAGAGCGATGATGAATGCAGGCAGAGATATATGGAATCAATTAAAACACACATCTTTAAACAGGATATGGAATGCCTCCAAAGTGGTGCTCTCTTATTATGTAAGTAAAATTTTATCAAGACCCCTGCAGTGGGGTAGTCCTATAAGTATTTCTTTTGAACCGACTACAGCGTGTAATCTTCGGTGTCCGGAATGTCCCAGTGGTTTGAGATCTTTCACCAGGCCAACGGGGAATCTTAAACCAGATTTTTTCAGAAGTACCATCGATCAGGCAGCTGCTACTTTATCTTCTATGATGTTTTATTTCCAGGGAGAACCATTTATTCATCCTGAATTTTTAGATATGGTGGCTTATGCCGAAGCGAAAGGAATATATACGATCACCTCCACCAATGGCCATTTTCTGAGCGAATCCAATGTTCAAAAAATATTGAATTCCGGTTTAAGCAGGATCATCATTTCTATAGATGGCACTACCCAGGAAACGTATGAGCAATATAGAAAAGAAGGCCAATTAAAGACGGTACTGGAAGGTACTAAAAGACTGGTCCAGGCAAGAAACTCTAAGGGAATCCATTTCCCATATATCATTTTCCAATACCTGGTGGTCAAACCAAACGAGCATCAGATACCACTGGTCAAACAATTGGCCAAAGAAATAGGAGTAGACACGGTGCGATTTAAAACGGCTCAGCTTTATGATTTCCAAAATGGAAATCCCTTGATGCCCGAAAACATTAAGTACAGCAGGTATAAAAAGAATTCAAAAGGGTTATTCCAAATCAAAAATGCATTGACTAATCATTGCTGGAAACTCTGGCACGCTTGTGTTATCACCTGGGATGGAAAAGTGGTCCCATGTTGTTTTGACAAAGATGCCAAACATAGGCTAGGTGATCTGAAGTCAGAAACTTTTCGGTCTATCTGGCAGGGAGAAAATTACCTTGCTTTCAGATCCAAAATCCTGAAAGGAAGAAAAGAAATAGATATTTGTCAAAACTGTACAGAAGGGGCTCAGGTTTGGCTTGGAAATGCAAGTGATTAAACTTGCTATAAAGTCTGATATTTTTTAGTGTGATAGTTAATATTCTCTTATCTTTATCGGTTATTAATCGGTTAGGAGCTTACCGGGTCCCATATTAAGGAAATTACTTATTTATAGTTATTTGATTAACAAAAATTTTGACTTTCAAAGTCAAAATCAGGAACTGTTTGCTCCCAATCGAAGTTAATAAAACAAAAAATCTGATTAGCATGAATGCTACGATAACCGGACCTGTCTTTCATAAATCCATCTTTCAGGGGAGACTTGAGTTTGGGACAGGTAAAAATATTGAAAAGGCATTGCAGATGTTTATTATCCGTGCTGAACAATATTATCGCAATGAGGTCATGTTCAAGCCTGAGCAGATTTTCATGATTGATCAGGGTGCCATTGATATTCCAAGAATGGTATTACAAGCTTCTGAAAAGTATTTTAGCAATACACTAAACCTCTTAGATTATATCGCCCAATTTGCTGCAGCGGGATCATTGGGTGCCTGGTTGATTGATCAGAATGGGAAAGGAGTTTTGAGGCATAAAATGGTTGAACCTCAAAGTGATAAAATCGCTGTCCAGGAATATATCAAGGGTAAAAAACTGATCGGAACCAAAGGCAAAGAAAAAGAAGCCATTGAAGCATTAAACCTTGCGATTCAAAAGTATGAACGACATAGCCTGGCTTATGAGCGAAGAGGTTATGTAAACTACACGCTTAAAAATTATAATGATGCTTTAGAGGATTTCAATAAGAGCATTCTGTTTGATGAAAACAATGCATTGGCATATTTTGGCCGGGCACAGGTGTTCCTTCATAATAAGGAGATTCAAAAATCTATCGACGATCTTTCTCTGGCCATTCAGAAATCTCTGGCTTTACAAATGGTTCATTGGCAGGCTCGATTTCAAAAAGGTGAATTAAGTTATCAACTGAAACAATATAAAGAAGCAGCTTTTGAATTAAAATTATTTTGTGACAGGAACTTTGATTCAAAAGATATCAATGCATTGAAAAAACGCGAAGCTGCTTTCATGTATGGAAAAATCCTCATGGAGCAAGAGCAGTTTGACGAAGCGGCTAACAGATTTAATATTGCCATGAGTGCGATAGAAGAAGACACAAAATCTTCAAAAATTTCTAAAGCAGATATACTCCTGCAACGGGGACTTGCAAAAAAACTGGCTGGTAAAAATGGTTTTATGGCTGATGTCAAAGAAGCCGCTACACTAGGCAGCAAAGAGGCTATAAAAATGCTGCAAAGTAAATAATCCGGTAAGAGGCTTATGATGATGAAGGGCTTATTCCTTGTACTGCTTTGTCCGGCATTGTCATTCATTCAACCTACACCGAAAGCTATTAAACTTTACCAAAAAGCTCAAAAGGAATTACAAAATAACAAACCAGATAAAGCAATCGAATATCTGCAGTCAGCTATTGACCTGGATCCAGCCTATAAGGATGCTCACCTCGCATTGTATACTATTTATTTAGCCAAAAATGAGATTGATCCCGCATTGAAACACATTGGCCTGGCAGCGAATGCAGGAGATCGGGACCAGGCCAGATTATTTTTTAATGGAGGCAAAATTGCTTTTCAGTATGGAAAATATACCGAGTCAAAACAATTTTTAAACTCTTACCTGAAACTGAATTCTAAAGATACGCTTACAAGAAGTACGGCCATTCATATTCAGGAAAGTAATGACTACGCATTAAGTCATATCAAAGATGTAAAACCGTTTGCTCCTGTTTTCCTGAAATCAATAAATACTTCTATGCCGGAATACCTGCCTTCTATTGATGCTTCCGGACATCATTTGGTATTTACAAGAAGGATACAGGGACAGGAAGATCTTTTTATAGCGAATGGGGAAGATACTACGTGGAATAGTATTGTGCCATGGCCGCAAAATACATTGGAAAATGAAGGTGCTCATGTAATCAGCGCAGATGGTAAGACTATTGTTTTTACAAGATGTGATGGAAAGGATGGCATGGGCAGTTGTGACTTGTATATTTCTGAATTCAAGAATACTTCCTGGACAAAACCAGTGAATATCGGTGCACCGGTGAATAGTACGTACTGGGAAAGTCAGCCAAGCCTGAGTGCAAACGGAAGGACATTATATTTTGTATCCAACAGACCGGGAGGTAAGGGGGGATATGATATATGGATTAGTTTTAAAACAGGTAAGACATGGAGCCGTCCCATGAATGCAGGTAATACGATTAACAGTTCATGGGATGAATTGTCGCCTTATATTCATCCTGATGGAAGTCATCTTTATTTCAGATCCAATGGTTGGCCCGGGTTTGGGTCATTCGATTTATTTGTTTCCATAAAAAATGAATTGAACCATTTGGAAAAACCTATAAACCTTGGTTTTCCAATTAATGATTATAAGGACCAGGGCGCTATGACTGTAGACTTGACCGGAAGCAGGGCATACCTTACTATTCAAAGCGTAGATAATAATAATGCTCTTGTAAGTAGTGATATAGTTTCATTTAATTTATATAAAGAAGTGTCATCTTCTCCGTGCATATTTATTCAAGGTAAGATTAAAGACGTCGGTACTGAATCACCTATTCCAGGAGCAAAAATTGTTTTTAGCTCTGAACTACATCCTAACCGAAATGATTCAATCACTTCAGATCAGGAAGGTGAATATTTAATAGTACTTCCAAGGCAGGACAAAGTCCAGCTATACTGTGTTGCGGAAAGTTTTAATTTTTATTCCGATCGAATCCTCATTGATTCGGTCTCCAACTCCAGGATCCATTATGATATAGGCTTGTCCAGGGTAACGGATGCTCCTGCAATGAATTTAGCAAAACCTATTGTACTTAAAAATGTACTGTATGAATATGCTTCAGCTACTTTACTTAAAGAATCTTTCACAGAACTCGATAAACTAATTGAATATCTGAATGCCAATCCTTTGATAAAAATGGATATAATGGGTCATACAGACAATACAGGGAATGCGATGACCAACCTCACTCTATCCAAGCAGCGGGCTAAATCCGTCTATGATTATTTTTTATCAAAAAATATAAACCAGGCTAGAATGACATACCAGGGTTTTGGGGATACCAAACCTATAATGGCCAATGATAGCGAAATCAATAAATCGCTGAACCGTCGAGTCGAAATAAAACTTTCCAAATAATATTTTTTCCATCAACTCATGACCAAAGCCAAATCAAAATTAATCGAGGTTCAGGATGTATCTATTGTAGATATTGGAGATCAGGGTATGGGTATCGGTAAAGACCCGGAAGGCAAAGTTTATCTTATTCAGAATGCCGTCCCGGGAGATACTATGGACATCGAAGTGAAGATGCGCCGGAGCAGGGTTTCTTATGCAAGACCAATACAAAGGACTGCTGATTCACCATGGAGACAAGTACCTTTTTGTACTCATTTCGGAGTTTGTGGAGGATGTAAATGGCAGCATATGGCCTATGAAGGACAATTGGAGTATAAGCAAAAAAATGTATTTGATGCGCTCACCAGGATCGGGGGAATCAAAGAGCCGGCTATAAGAAAAATACAATCAGTAGAACACGATCGCTACTATAGAAATAAACTCGATTTTAGTTTTGGAAATAATAGATGGTTGACTGAAGAAGAACTGAGCGATGAAACGATTTTGAATAAAAACGCTTTAGGCTTCCATCGTCCCGGGTCATTTGAAAAGATTGTGGATATTCAACATTGTTATTTACAATCAGATCCCAGCAATGAAATCAGAAATTTTATCAGGGAGTTTGCCAATACGAACCAATTAACTTACTATAATGTAAAATTGCATATTGGTCTCCTCAGAAATCTGGTGATTCGTACAGCTTTAGATGGATCTACTATGGTCACCCTGGTATTTGGTCAGGATCAACCGGAATCCATAATAGAAATAAATAAAGCAATCCTTTCACAGTTTCCTGATATTACCTTATACAATATTATCAATCTCAAATTTAATGATACCACGTTTGATCTTGAACCAATACTGATTCATGGAAGAGGTTATTTAATAGAATCATTGGGACATTTAAAATGCAGGGTCGGACCTAAATCTTTTTTCCAGACCAATTCCAAACAAGCCTGGAAATTGTATCAATTCATAGAAGAGTTTGCGGACCTGAAGGGATCGGAATTAGTTTATGATCTTTATTCAGGAACAGGTACTATAGGATTGTTCCTTGCTCATCATGCAGCTAAAATTGTGGGTGTTGAAGAGATCAAAGAAGCCGTGGATGATGCTATACTTAATGCAGGAGAGAATAGAATTACAAATGCATTTTTCTATGCAGGGGATGTAAAAAAAATGTTACAGGATGGATTGTTTGAAAGAGAAGGACGACCTGATCTGGTAATCCTCGATCCACCCCGGTCAGGGTTACATCAGGATAATATCCCTATCCTTTTAGAGTCAGGGGCTCCGAGGATTATTTATGTGAGTTGTAATCCAGCCACTCAGGCCAGAGATCTCAAATTATTATCAACTGGGTACGAACATGTGATAAGCCAACCGGTAGATATGTTTCCTCACACAGGACATATCGAAAATGTAACTTTGCTCCACAGAATAAAATAAAATATGCAAGTAAGTGCAGAAAAATTTTTACAACTTGAGATGGAGCTCAAAGTCTACCGCCAGGCCATGAACCAGGCTCTCGATATCATTTTAGAGAAAGGGATTACTGAATATCCCATTTTCATAGCCCACCAGGATACATTTGATGCCGGTATTCCAATTATTAAAAGGTATGAAGTCGCAGGGAACTGGAATATCAACGTGTCTTCTATTGAAGAATTTATCCAGAAAAGACTCATACTACCTCAGAACTTGAATCAATTCAAGTTAACCTATAAACCTCCTTCAGACTATATCTGTTTTTTTGTGTTGAGTGAACTTGGCGCTCAATATATTTTTTTACCAAGAGATTAGAAAGACCAGGATAAGAAGAAGTCCTTTCTTTTGAAAAAGCTTATTTTGTGACGAACTGATTTTTGCAGATCTATAAGTTATTTTTAGAACATAATTTCCTTGCATTTTATATAGATCAACAGAAGTCGAATTAATTTAAATACAAATAACACATGAAAGGAATAATACTGGCTGGAGGATTAGGTACCAGACTTTATCCTTTGACCCTGGCAGTGAGTAAACAACTTATGCCGGTCTATGACAAACCGATGATCTATTATCCATTATCGATTCTGATGATGGCTGATATCCGGGACATTCTGATAATTTCTACAAGAGAGGATCTTCCTAATTTCGAAAAACTACTTAAAGATGGATCGGAATTGGGATGTAATTTTTCCTATAAAGTACAGGATGAACCCAATGGCTTGGCACAGGCTTTTGTTTTGGGAAAAGAATTTATCGGTAATGATGATGCAGCCTTAATCCTCGGAGATAATATTTTTTATGGAGCCGGGTTGGGCGATATTTTGGCAAATTGTAATAAACCTAAAGGAGGGATCATTTTTGCTTACCAGGTAGCTGACCCGGAGCGCTATGGAGTGGTGGAGTTTAATAAGAATTTAAAAGCCATTTCCATTGAAGAGAAACCGCTTAACCCAAAATCAAATTTTGCAGTTCCAGGCTTATATTTTTACGACAATTCTGTCATCGAAGTTGCTCAAAATCTAAAGCCAAGTCCACGCGGGGAATATGAAATAACAGATATCAACAGATATTATCTGGCTAAAGGGGAATTGCATGTAAGAGCTATGGGTCGTGGATTTGCCTGGTTAGATACAGGTACTCATCAGTCACTCATGCAGGCTGGTCAGTTCATACAGGTGATTGAAGAAAGACAAGGATTGAAAATCGGCTGCATTGAAGAAGTTGCTTATGAGATGAATTTTATCAACAAAGAACAATTATCGAAGTTGGGACATACTTATTTAAAAAGTGGATATGGTGAGTACCTATTAAGATTATTAAAAGAGTGAGCGAATTAGTGATTGCATGACAGATGAAGCCCAAAATATTGAAAATGATAAAGAAGACGAACAGACCCGTTCGATCTTAAAATCATTCCGGCGATCCAAAATCGTGTGGCCTGTTATTATTGGCCTACTGGCGATGGTATTTATGTTTTCATTTGGATTTGACAAGAGTGCATTAAAAGCAATTCAGTGGAGTCCTCATACCCTCACTTGGTTGTGTTTAGCGGTGGTCATGCTGCTGATCAGGGATACGGCATATGTATTCAGGTTGCATTATTTAGCAGGAGATAAGATATCATTTTGGCGCTGTGTACGTCTTATTATTATTTGGGAATTTAGTTCAGCCGTAGCGCCAACCTCTATTGGTGGCTCTGCTGTAGCTGTAGTTTTTTTATCGAATGAAAAATTAGGAACTCCAAGGACTCTGGCTACAATTATTTATACTGTAATCCTGGATAAATTTTTTTTCCTGATTTCTATTCCATTATTGATTTTAGTTTTCGGTCCTAATGTAATACAGCCCGGTTATACTACTTTTTCATCGATCGGTAAAGTTGGTTTTTCGTTAGCCGTTTTTTACTGTATTAATCTGGCTTACGGTTTATTTTTTACGTATGGATTGTTTTTTAATCCCAATCAATTCAAAAAAATAGTAGTCTTTTTTACCCGTCTTCCGCTCCTCACCAGGTTTAAAGCGAAAGCTATCAAACTTGGAGATGAAATGATTATCTCAGCCAATGTCATTGCAGATAAAGATTGGAGATTCCATATCAAACCCGTAATCTTTACCTGGATAGCGTGGTCTGCAAGATTTATTATTGTCAATTTCCTCATCATTGCACTTATAGACCAGATTAGTTATCATCCCTGGGATCAACTAAAAATTTTTGGAAGAGAGGTGATCATGTTTGTATTTATGATGTTCAGTCCTACCCCTGGAGCTGCAGGATTTGCTGAAGTATTTTTTGGAAACTTTATTGGTGATTATGTGCCTAAAAGTGCTGCACTGATCATTGCTTTTATCTGGAGATTCCTTACATACTATGTTTATTTAATTGCCGGTGCGATCGTCATTCCGCCCTGGTTGGCAGGATTGATCCGACAGAGATTGGAAGATAGAAAGTTGACTAAAGCAGATAATGCCTAAGATTCTAAAGCCGAAAGGCTATCTCTAAAAACCCATTCTTGGTTTGAACGGTATTTTTTCTGAAAATACCTAAATGATTCTTTTAAATTTATACTTCGTTGATTCTCAGTTACAGAGTTGCCCTGCTATGCTCCTTCGAATCGCCTCGTTTAAATTTAAAATATTTCATTTTCAAACTCAATCAGGGTATTTAGAGATAGCCTTACTTTTGTTTTTATGTCAAATAAACTGGTTTCATCCTGGATTTACGTTTTTATTGCAGTTTCCCTGTTTTATCTGGTTAAATATTTTTACCTCAAACCTGAAATAAAAGTAGCCCAGGATTGTCCTCCTATTGAGACAAATCTGGCTGATGGCAAACCATTTAAATTAGATCAATTAAAGGGGAAATATGTGTTATTAGATTTTTGGGGTAGTTGGTGTGGTCCGTGCCGGAAAGAAGCGCCATTGCTGAGGAAATTTTATCATCAGTGGAATCAAACAAGTTTTCAAACTGGCCAGGGATTGGAAGTTTTAAGCATTGCCATTGAATCTAATCGCAATGCCTGGGCAGGAGCTGTGGCACAGGACGAGATGACATGGCCCTATCATATTTTAGAACTTGACCAATTCAATTCTCCTTTAGTTAAAAGTTTTGGGGTAAAAGAAATACCTACCAAAATTCTTATTGATCCCGCTCACCATATAGTAGCCATTAATCAGAGTTTTGAAGAAATGAATGAATTATTGACCCGAAAAAAACTGTAATTCTGACAATTTGACCTGAATTTTTTAAATGGTCTTATTATTGCATTGCCAAGAAAGTTAAAATCTGTTTACACATGGAAAAAAATGAAGATAAAATAATAGATAATGAACCTCTTACACCTGAAGAATTATCTGATGATATGGGTATTACCCCGGAAGAAATTAATTCAGAACTGGATGCTATAGACGACATTACTGCTAATACCACTAAAGAAATCAAGGAATTAAAAGACAAGTATCTGAGGTTATTGGCTGAGTTTGAAAACTATAAAAAACGAACCAGTCGTGAACGAGTTGAATTGTTCAAAATGGCTGGCCAGGAATTAATCGTAAGTCTGTTGCCGGTACTGGATGATTTTGACCGTGCTTTTAAACATGGCCAATCTACAGAAGGCAGTCAATTAATACATAATAAAATCGTCCAGATTCTGAAGCTTAAAGGCCTGCAGGAAATGAAAAGTACGGGCGAACTTTTTGATGTAAATATGCATGAGGCTATCACTGAATTGCCAGTTTCGGAAGGTCAAAAAAACAAGATTATAGATACCGTGGAAAAGGGGTATTATTTATCAGACAAAATCATCCGTCACGCCAAAGTCGTCATCGGAAAATAATTTTATTGAAATTTTATGAGTAAAAGGGACTATTACGAAATCCTTGAAGTCGATAAAAATGCCGACGAGACCTCGGTTAAAAAATCGTATCGGAAAATAGCCATGAAATATCATCCGGATCGTAATCCCGGAGATAAATCAGCGGAGGACAAATTTAAAGAAGCGGCTGAAGCTTATGGGATTCTAAGTGATCCTGATAAAAAAGCGCGCTATGACCGGTATGGTCATGCAGGAGTGGATCCTAACAATGGTGGAGGATTTTCAGGAGGTATGAATATGGAAGACATACTTCGGAATTTTGGAAATGTATTTGAAGACAGTCCATTCGAATCTTTTTTTGGTGGAGGAACCCGGTCTGAAGGCAGTGGACAAAAAGGTTCAAGTCTTAGAATCAGCCTTTCATTGGATCTCAATGAAATAGCTACCGGTGTATCTAAAAAAATAGCTGTAAAAAAACAGGTTTCCTGCTCCACTTGCAGCGGATCAGGTGCAAAAGACAAGAACTCAAAAAAGACATGTACTACCTGTGCCGGGAGCGGATATGTAAGACAAGTACGCAATACATTTCTAGGTCAAATGCAAACTACCACTACATGCCCTCAATGTCAAGGTGCAGGCACAATGATTACGAATCATTGTACTACCTGTAAAGGAGATGGCCGTGTGATGGGTGAGGAAACAATAGATCTGGATATTCCAGCTGGCGTAGAAGATGGCATGCAGCTTTCGGTGCGTGGAAAAGGAAATGCTGGAGCCAAAGGAGGTCCTCCCGGTGATCTCATACTTGTAATAAAAGAAAAACCTCATGATTCATTAAAACGGGATGGGTCTAATCTGATTTTTGATCTTTATCTCAATTTTGCTGACGCAGCATTGGGATCCAGTATCGAAATTCCAACCTTGGATGGTAAAGCTAATATCAAAATACCGGCAGGAACTCAGGCTGGTAAAGTGTTCCGCTTAAAAGATAAAGGTTTGCCTTCTGTTCAATCCTATCAAAAAGGTGATCTTCTGGTTCAGGTCAATATCTGGACACCCAAAGCAGTAAATGAAGAGGAAAGAATTTTATTAGAACGACTTAAGGAACTACCTAATTTCCAACCTAACCCTGGAAAATCTGAAAAGGGTTTTTTTGAAAAAATGAAGGGATTTTTCTCATGAAAAATGCCTGGTGGATTGGTGCAATATCTAGTTTCATACTTATCAGTTGTGATCCACCGAACTATGTGTATGAACGAAGCAATTATTTTACGATTGATTCCCCATGGGTACAATCAGATAGCCTCGTATACAATTTCCAGGTTAAAGACACCAACCGGTTTTATAATCTTCTGTTGGAGATTGATCATGATAAGAAATATGCTTTTGAAAATCTCTACGTAAAATTTGATACCAGGTTTCCTGATTCAACACACAAATCGGATATCGTGAGCATCGTATTGGCTGATGAAACAGGTGATTGGATTAGCGACTGCAGGGGCAAAGCATGTACTTTTTATCTTACACTGCAGGATCAGGCAATATTTCCACAAAAAGGTCAATATCAGATCAAGATTTTTCCATGGATGCGATCAGATACTATTCAGAATATCTATCGGGTTGCGTTCAAACTGGAGAAAATGGAGAAGAGATAAATGAGACCAGGCCAAATTTGAATAATACCTCAAGCTTATAAAATTTTGGTTATTCGCTGTTTTATGTGGGTGAAATAGTATTAAATGACTCAGAACCATAATTTAAATTACCGAATCTTCAGGATCTAGGACAGGAGTGTGCCAAAATACTGGTCGAGCCCGCCTTCCGGAGGACAGGCAGCAAAGTCAGCGCTTGGAATACAATTCAGCTGCCAGAGGAGATGAAAAACAA
>JBDTUE010000126.1:0-11999 GCA_040007895.1 Saprospiraceae bacterium
GGTCTGTCATCTCTTCTGCCGCCTCGATCATCTCTGCCACCTCTTCCCCGATCATCTCTTCCTCGTCCGCGATCTCCACCCCGGTCATTTCCCCTGCCATAACCACCTCTATCTCCTCCGCGATCACCTCCATCTTCGTTTCCTTCAGATGCAGGCATATTAGCGGGACGAGGCATTAATGCTTTCCTGGAAAGTTTGTATTTACCAGACCTGGAGTCGATATCAAGTAATTTTACTTTTAATTCATCACCTACAGAGAATACTTCTTCAACATTTTCAATTCTGGTGTACGATATTTCGGATACATGCAATAATCCTTGTTTTCCTTTAAAATCAACAACTACACCAAAAGGAAGTATTTCGACAACTTTAGCTTCATAGGTTCCCCCAATTTCGGGAATAAAGACAATACCTTCTACTCTGGCAATTGCCTGATCGATAGAATTTTTATCAGGGCTGGCGATACTGACTATTCCATAATTATCAATTTCCTCAATATTGATGACAGTACCCGTGCTTGCCTGAATTTCCTGAATTACTTTTCCACCTGGGCCTATGACGGCACCAATCAAACTCTTAGGAATTCGTATTTCAACTATTCTTGGAGCATGTGGTTTATAATCACTTCTGGCTTCAGAAATAGATTTAGCCATTTCATCCAATATATGAAGTCTTCCTGCTTTGGCTTGTGCCAGTGCTTGTTCTAATAATTCATAGGATAAGCCTTCAATTTTCATATCCATTTGGCAACCACAAATTCCCTTAGCGGTGCCAGTCACTTTGAAGTCCATATCTCCCAAAGCGTCTTCATCTCCAAGAATATCAGTAAGAATTGCAGCTCTGTTTCCTTCTTTAATCAAACCCATAGCCACCCCTGAGATAGGACTGGTGATTTTGATACCTGCATCCATCAAAGCCATAGATGAAACACATACAGAAGCCATGGATGTAGATCCGTTTGATTCAAGGATATCAGAAACTATTCTAACAGTATAAGGATTATCAGCGGGTAAAACTTGTCTGACTGAACGGGATGCAAGATTTGCATGGCCTATTTCCCGCCGACCGGGTCCGCGATTAGGTCTTGCTTCTCCCACTGAAAAAGCAGGGAAATTATAGTGAAAAATAAAGTTTTCATCTCTTGGGTCGAATGCTGTGTCTACAAGCATTTTGTCCGCCTTGGAGCCAAGCGTTACTGCACCCAGTGCCTGAGTTTCACCCCTGTTAAATAAGGATGATCCGTGAGCGGCGGGTAGTACATCAACTTCTGTCCAAATAGGTCTAACCTGGTCAGTAGCTCTTCCATCTAACCTTTTACCCTCGCTGAGCACGACGTCCCGAATGATATTTTTCTTGAATTTTTCGATTAATACAGAAATGTGTTTTGCATTTGCATCATAATATTCCTGGTTTATAGCCGAGACGATATGTTCCTTAACGGTAGATTTCAATTTGTCAAAATTGTCTTTCCGGGTCTGTTTGTCTGTAGGGTTACGTGCTATTTCATATATTTTATCCTTGCAAGCTTTACTAACGATTTCTTTTAAATCATCTTCGATAATCGGAATTATTACAGGGCGTTTAGGTTTGTCTGAATATCCTGCTGCGACTGCAAGATCTTTCTGTGCCTTACATTGGAGTTTTATCGCTTCATGGGCAATTTTGATTGATTCCAATAAATCTGATTCATCACATTCTTTTGCTTCACCCTCAACCATCAACAGTTCTTCAGCATTGGCAGCCACTATAAATTCTGAGGTAGCATCTTTTAATTGAGACCTCGATGGATTAATGACATATTCACCATTTATTTTTGCGATTCGAACTTCAGAGATCGGACCGTTCCATGGGATATCAGATAAGGTCAAGGCACTGGAAGCTGCAAGTGCAGCTAAGCAATCTGATAATTCTTCTGTTTCACCAGAAAGGAGGTTAATGATAACCTGGGTTTCATTCATATAATCATCCGGAAACAATGGACGAATAGCGCGATCTACCAATCTTGAACAGAGTACTTCAAAATCGGATAATTTTCCTTCTCTTCGGAAGAAATTGCCAGGTATTCTGCCTGCGGCATAGAATCTCTCCGAATAATCTACAGACAAAGGAAAAAATTCCTGGTCTGGTTTAGCTTCTTTATTAGACACTACAGTAGCTAATAGAATAGTGTCTCCACATCGGACTACGGCAGACCCGTGGGCCTGGGTTGCAAGCTTGCCTGTTTCGATGGTGACAGGTCTACCATCCGGCAAGTTAAATGAAATTGAAATAGGAGTTTTTTGTCCCATGATAATATTTTAGGTTTTTAAATACAAACTAGAAAAGCCCTACAGGGTAGAGCATTTGAAACGATAGAACTAGAAAAAATCTTGCAGAAATTAGATGAGGGCTTGGTATGTCCCTCATTACTATATAGTGTATTATTTACGAATACCTAACTGCTCGATCAATTCACGGTATTTACCCAGATTGTGTTTGGCAAGGTAGTTTAGCAATTGTTTGCGTTGACCTACGATGGTGAGCAACGATCTACGGCAAGAATGATCTTTTCTGTTCTTATTCAGATGCTCTTGTAATTGATTGACCCTGAAGGTAAAAAGAGCGATCTGAGCTTCGACAGAACCCGTATTGGCAGGTCTTCCGCCATACTGAGTCATGATGTCCTGTACTTTTTCTTTTGTCATGTAAGCCGGCATAGTTTTTCTTTTTTGGCTTTTACTTTTCTTTATTTAATATAATTTTTCCGCCGCAAAAGTAAGAATAATTCACAAAACTGTATTTTTTCTTTTCAATGTTATTAACCGATCAAGCAACTACGAGGCATTACATCAAAGATTGGAATAATTCAGGGATATTTTTAAAAACCATTGCTGGATATGTGGCTCGCCAATAGATAATTATAACTTACTTTAGTGCCCAGATAGAAAGGTACGTAATGTTGAATTTTGAACGACACAAATTATCCAACGGCCTCCGTTTGATAACCCATTTTGATCCGGAAAACCCTCTTGCCTCTGTAGACATTCACTACCATGTAGGATCCAGGGATGATCATCTAAGCCAGACGGGGATGGCTCATCTGATGGAACATCTTATGTTTAGTGGTACTGAGCAAGTTCCTTCCTTTGATATGGTGGTACAGAACGCCGGTGGTGAAAACAACGCTTTTACTACCTGTGACAGCACCAATTACAATATCACACTTCCTGTAAGTAATCTCGCAATTGCATTGATGGTGGAAGCGGACCGGATGCAACACATTAAAATAAGTAAGGCTAATTTTGAAAGAGAAAAACAGGTAGTCCTTGAGGAATTTAAAGAAACCTGTCTCAATAAACCTTATGGAGAAAGTTTTCATTTGCTTAGTCAGCTTTCCTACCAAAAACATCCCTATAGATGGCCAACGATTGGGAAAGATGTAAAGACAATTGCCTCATTGAAACTCAGGGATGCTCAAAATTTTTATAAGACTTATTACCAGCCGGCTAATGCAGTGCTTTCCATTAATAGCAATATGCCGTCGAAAGAAATCCTGGTGTTGGTAGAGAAATATTTTGGTTATATAAAATCTAAACCTTTTAATAAAAAATCCTACCCCATTGAGAAAAGACAAAAAAAACTTAGATCGCTAAGAGCAGCTCAAAGGACACCTGCTGATGCGATCTACCTTGCATTCCATATGGGTAGCAGGATGCAAAATGATTTTTATGTAGCGGATGTGATCAGCGATGTATTGAGTAATGGTCATTCCACCCGGTTGTTTAAAAAAATGGTACGGGGAAAAAAATTGGTGAGTATGATTGACGCTTCTATCACCGGTTCCTTAGACCCGGGACTTTTTATTATAGAGGCAAAAGCAATCCCCGGAAAATCGATCAGGGAAGTAGAACGAGCGATTTGGGAAGAACTCAACGATTTAAAAACTAAGTTGATTAGTTCAAAGGAACTCACCAAAATGAAAAATACGATTGAAGCATCCTTATTGTTCAGTGAGGTAAATGGATTGAATAAAGCTATTACACTAGGATTTTTTGAAATTTTAGGTAATGCAGATTGGGCTAATCTGGAGGGTACAAAATATCAAAGCATTACCCGGGAAGATATCAAAGCGGTCTCAAAAAAAATATTCAGGAAAAATAATTGCAATATTATTTATTACAAACGATCTGTCGATGGTGCGGGTTACTTTGAAGAAGATGAAGAGGATGATTGATTACAAGAAAGTTTTTAGAGCCGATCCTGAAAACAAAATACAGAATTAATTTTTTGAATTTGCTTTTGATCCGATTGCTATCGGATTTGAGTTTGTATTTTCTAGGATTTGCGTGGACAATTAAAAGTCAATTTCAAATTCAAACTCAAAATCAAATTCAAAAGGCTGGAGATATACCCCAACCTTTTGAATTCTCACTAAGAATATGATTTGGAGATCCAATAAATAAGAAGTCGTTTTACTTTTTCAATGAAGGCAATAATTCATCCAATCCTTCCATTGCCATTGACAATCCTTCTTTGAATCCCATTTGAATCGTTGCTTCAAGTTGAGCCAAGTCATCATAAGAAATGTATAATTCTACCAGTGTTTTTGATCCTTTATCCGTAAAAGTTACTTCCCATTTTGATTGAGGCATATCTATATTTACATGTCCATCTGCATCAGCGAAAGCATCCAGACCTGTAAATTTTTTTTGAGTTTGAATGTCCTTATAATTGGCAAGCGCCCAATGTTCTTCGCCTGCAGGACCGACCATAGCGTAAAGCCAATGTCCACCTTCTCTGAAGTCCATGGTTTTCGTTCGTGCTTTCCATGGTTTTGGAGCCCACCATTGGTCAAGAATTTCACTGTTCGTGTAAGCTTCCCAGACGAGGGACGGTTCTGCTGCAAATTCTCTCTTAACGGTTATGGTTTTGTTTTCCTTATTTACAGAAAAATCAAATGCTAAATTTTGTGTCATTTTTTATTGTTTTTGAGTTTTAATAATATGTTGTCTAATTGTTTGAAGCGACTTTCCCAAAACTTCCTGAATTGATCAAGCCAATAGTCGATTTCTTTCATTTTTGTTTCATTAATTGATAATAAATTTCTAGCCCGGATTGTTGCTGTTTAACAAGTTTACATTCAGTTAATATTCGCAGATGTTTGGAAACGGCTTTGACGGGTAGTAGCAAAATGTACTGCTAAGGCATTTGGTATCATTGCCTGCTTTATGGAGGTCAAAAAAATGATTGCCCTTCTTATAGATTCAGCAATCCCCTTAATTACATCCCTTCTCATTTTAATTGAGTTTATAAGTCAAGCCAACTATTCCGCAGTCAAACTTCATTGACCCTTTCAGTTGATAATTTTGTTTTTCAGTAACCTCATGGAAAATGGATATACCTCTTCCTATTACAACGGGATTAATGAATAGATGTAATTCATCTATAAGTCTTTCCCTGATAAGTGAAGAAACAAATTTTCCGCCCCCATAGACTATGATATCACCACCGTCCTGATTTTTTATTGCATTGATTTCATCAGTAAGGTTTCCTATTGCTAAAACAGTATTTTCCCATACGGATTTAGACAAAGTCTTAGAAAAAACGACTTTGGATGTATGAACCATTTTTTCTGAACCTGGTTCAGGTTCAGGTTGGTTTAAAGCCTTTGTCCAATGCGGAATGAACCCCTCAGCAAGATTTCTGCCAAGCAAAATAGTTGTAACCGGGTTTGTGAGTTGAGTGACATATTCGTTCAGGTCCGTAGACCAATTGAAAGTCACCCAATCCATTTCATGATTAAGGCCAGCGATAAAGCCATCCATGGTCAGTTGCATTTGCAATTTTAATAACCTCATTTTTTTGTTTAAATCTATTGTGAAACTAATTGGTTGCAAATATATGCGCAACTGTTTGGTTTCTCAAATTATTTTCCATTTTTTTTTAAAATTAATCGGAAATATTTCATGTTGAATTAAATCATGAGAAAGAAATCAGCCTTTTTCAATTCAATTGGGACACTATTTTTTTATTTGATCTAAAATGAATAATCTGATTTGACGGGACAGATTAATCAAATCCTCCTCTTTTTCAAAAATAGAGTGACCAGTATGAAAATTGGAGTATGTTACCCTGTCAGACGGCACACCTATATGTTCGAGAATATACCGTGCTGCATAGAGTGGGGTAGCAAGATCATAATAACCTCCTGCAACAAAAAGTTTGAGTTTGGCTTGTTCCATTAATGCTTTCGTTATATAGGGAGCTACAGTCATATAACCGGGGTCTTCGGACATAGTTGACCAATTCCATTTACCGTTGACATCAAGATTTAGGGTTTTGTATGGTAGGGAATCTTGAAACTGCAAAGATTGAGTAAAATATTTTCCAACTATATTTCTTGTCGATGGACGCATCGTCATAGATGGATCATCGAACGGTGATTTTAATCCCGGGTTATTCAGTGTCCCCGTCATCTGGCCGTTTAATTGTCCGATTCGTTTTTCTTCTTTTGCCAGGAGTGACAATTGAAATTCTAAAGGAGTTATTCTTAAATTATTTTTCAACAGTAATTTTTTATCAAGCCCGATAATATTCGAAAGTTTGTCAGCTATTCGTTCTTTGCTTTTTACTGAAAGGTTAATCCCCTGCGCAAGAGCAGTGATATATTCATTTTGTGCGAAACGAATCGCCTCGTTAAATGCTTGCTCAGGACTTTTGATTTTTTTATTTAGTTTGTGATGATACCAGGCCACGGATGACATACCGGGCAAATAAAGAATATACGGCATATCATTACCTGGAGCAGGTGTCACAATACTCAAATCAAAAAGACTGGATAAAAAAATCGCACCTGCAACCGGAAGATCAGTTGCAAGGCCCAAAATTCCTGCAGCCCTGGTAGTACCATAACTTTCGCCACACAGGAATACAGGAGATGATGCCCGGTTATTTTCCATTTTCCATTCTTTAATAACATTTATAAATAATTGTGCATCCCCTGTTACATCCCAATATGCACAAGCTGATTTATCATCAAATACTCTGGTAAAACCAGTACCTGGCGGGTCAATAAAAACAAGATCAATCACATCAAGTAAACTCCATGGATTTTCAATCAAAGCATTACTGTCTTTTCCATCTTTAATTCTCCATGGACCAAATGCATTCATGTGTAAAGGAGAGGATGAAGCTCCTGGACCGCCATTAAATACAAATAATACCGGCCTTTCAAAAGAAGTATCCTTATTTTCTTTAATGTAAGAAGTGGTTATCACCGATACGGCTGATGATCTACCGCTATCAGGAGTGAAAAAAGATTCTTTAACTGTTGCTTTATAATCAACCGGCTGTTCATGAAATACTCCCTGATGATGGGATATAGATATGCGCGGAGCTGGTAGAAATGATGATTGCCCGCTGGAAACGATACTAAAAAACAAATTCAAAAAGGCAAACCAATAAATTTTTCTTGAACTAGTATTATTCTGGTTTGACATTTTTAATCTGGTTATTAGAGAAAGGAACAATCACTCATCCAACATCATGCAAGTGCATCAATGAGCAGGTGAATGTCATCGATATCATTATAGACTGATGGAGATATACGAATCCTGTTTTGATATAGTGAAATATTAATAGCTGCTTTATCTAAATTTGGTTTTAATTTATCTGCTGCATCTTTAAAAGCAAAAGACACAATCGGAGAAGTAGAATCCAATGGCGTCAATGGCGTAAATCCCAATGATGGTAATTTTTGTTGTAAAAGATCGAGCATTGGTTTCCTGTAATCCTGAATTTTTTGGACTGAAGTATTCAACAAATAATTAAGGGAATGATGGATTGCAGGAATGGCTCCATTGGCCAGGGTACCCACTTCAAAATGTCCGGTGGCATCTTTTTTACTTTCCGATTCAAACATTACATTGCCCGGATCATCAAAAGGATATACATGGGAGATGAAAGATTCTTCCTGCCGGTAACCGATCTGGGTTCTTTTTAATAAGTCCAGTTTATCTTTTCTTACATATAAAAATCCTGCACCAAAATCTCCCATTAGCCATTTATACGTAGCGCAGGCGCAAAAATCTACACCACTTTCTTTTACATCGATCGGTATTGCTCCCGCTCCCTGTATGATGTCTGCAAATACTAAAACATTTTTTGCGTGAGCTATTTCACATACTTTTTTTAAATCATGCTGGAATCCGTTGAAAGCAGACACTAAGGAAATAGCGACCAGTTTCGTTCCGGGAGTGATTGCTGCTTCCAGGTCATCGAGATTAATCCTGTTGTTCTGCGGACGAACGACATGAAGATCCAATCCTTTTTTAGCTAATTCGTTATAAAGAAATAGAGAACCATTAAAATGATATGCATCGGTAACGACCTTGTTGTTTGATCCAGGAATGGACAGTCCATTGAGAATACTATTTTCGCCTGCCATCGTACTTGGCATCCAGGCTATTTCATCCGGGCTTGCATTGATTAGTTTTGCAAAAAGATTTTTTGCATCCATCCGTGTTTCATCCATGTCGTAATGCGGAGTATGCCCGTTTACCATTCTTTCATTGAGGTAAGCACCAATCGCACGGTAACTTCCACGACTTATTGGGTGGAAATACGCAGCGTTGATATAGGTACCTTTAATATCAAATAGGTCTTTGGAAGGAAAGTTTGAAACCTGATATGTTGACGATGATTCAAGATCAAATCGGACTGGCCTTGAAATAAAGGGTAGACCCATCATCATACCCATCATGCTTCTCCTGGATGAATCAAAATGTTTTTCCATCATGTATTATTTTGAATATTTAATATGGATTCATAAAAATAGTGCAATGAATTTTTTTTCATCGACAATACTTATATGAGGGATATCGTTTTCATTGGTGACCTGATAAACCGGGAGTAATAATTCATTGCTAAATAATATCGGGTTGCCCTTCACAATATAATCTTCAATAATAGATTCTAATTTTGGTCTTGGTAAAAAAGCAGCAGCCTGATCGATAAAGTCCTCTATGGTAATCTCATAATTGGATGTTTTCCTTTTTCTGAATTGAGCCATAGAACGCAAAAAGTCCTTAATTGTTTTTTCTCCATTCGTAGCCAACCTGATTTGATTATCCAGGTAGAATGCAAAAATACTGCCCCTCCGGTAGGGCAATTTATTATAATCCCCCATTTTCCAATAGTTCAAAAACACACTATCGTTTGGAGTATTCTTTATCGTGCTGGAATAATGGGCAGTAAAGATTTCATTCATCCTGTTTTCAAATTCATGAGGACTCATTAAGCCACCTGACAGTAGGGTATAAAAAGTAATATAATCGTTAAAACCTTCACCAAACCATTGGTTACTGATATTCATTTCCAATTGATGTCCGATCCAGTGATGTCCTATTTCATGGGATATCGTATAAATCCGTTGCGCATTTAAAATAGTGTCCGCTTTATATTTTCCAATGAATCCATTGGAATAAGCTACTCCTGACACACTGTGATCCGCTTCCAGGAAGGGTTGTAGGATCAATGAAAAGTATTTATCACTGTAATCATTCCAAAACTTGCGAATGGATTCATTAAATTGTATGAAATAATTCCGGATCGCAAGCCTGTTATATTTCTCCTGGGCATTACCTCGCAATACCAAATAATTTTGCGTGCCATGGAGATCAAATTTATCTATTGTCAGATCTTTAGCCCCGGTGATCAGACTGAACATGACCGAATCAGTGGTTGATATAACTTTCTTTTTACCTCTATTCTCAGGACCAAATCCATAAAATATAGGGAAGGTTGGACTCTTCACCCATTGTATGGACACAGTAGCTTTTTTATCCGGACTATTAAATTTTGGATTCAGAAACAAGTTTATGCCATGGCTGTAGAAATAGTTTTTTTGAATCATAGGTCTGAATAATTCTTGTCGTAAATCTTTTTTTGCGGTAACTGTATCCAGAATATCGTATTCAATGGCAAAAGGCCTGGTACCTGAATAAAAGAATTTGAAGGATCTTGAAGCAGTATCTGTAATGAACCGGATTTTAGAAACAACACTGACATTCGTTATGCATTTAATAATATCCGACTGGCCGCCGAACCTTGGCTCACCATAGGTAAATTCAGTACTGTCCTTCTCTATCGGAGTATACAGTAAAGTGACATGCACTATATTATTGCCGAAATATTTTAGCCGGTACTCCAGGTCAACTTTAGTTTGTGCCGATATTGTAAAGTACAGACAACTAAAAAACACCAGACTATAATTCATCTTTATTGTCATGTTTCAATACAGGTATTATGGGATAGTATGTAAGCTAAATGTTATAAATAAAAAAGCAGGAAGATAGGTTTAGGCACAAATTAAGATTTTTTATACTTGTATTGTATCGGATAAAATATATCCATAAAACTCCAGAGACCTATTTACGCGTTTAATATACTCTTTAATTCTACATCTTCATCCTGCAATAATTCAAAAACAGACTTTCCTTCCCCGTTAGGGATATTTTTATCAGCTCCTGCCTGGATTAAAATTTTTATACACTCTAAATAGTCTTGTGTATTTTGTTTATCGTTGTGCTTCATACCGTCCATAGCCCATAATAGAGGAGTTGATTTAAAATCAATACATTTTTTATTGATTTCTGCTCCAACCTGGATAAGCTTTCTCACTAAAAGGGGGCTTCCACACCAGGCTGCCCAATGTAAAGCAGTGCCTCCAAAGCATCCGGGATGATTAATAATTGCTCCATTTTCTATATAAAAAATTGCAACCTGGTCTGCATTCAGGCTTGATGCGGCCAACAGTGGTGTATCTTGTTTTTCTATCAACTCTGTACCATTGACAAAGGCACCATGCTCTAAAAATATTTTGGCCATTAATACTGCTTCTTCATCCGTAATCGTTTTTGAAAATACCGCATCACATAACCTGTGAAGGGGAGGAGCTTTGATCGTATTTACCTCATCATAAGGCAAACCTTCATTAGCAAGATCAGGATTTTTAGAAAGAGCTTGCCTAAGGCCATTAAAATCCTTATTGGTTATTAAATTTTTTATTGAAGATTGCATTACTCTTTTTTATTGCATCAAATAGTTTCAATATTTATTACCGAGGTTATTAAATTGATTTATTGGCTACTTTTTATATATGTAGTTTTATTTTACTTAAGCTTTCCCTTTTATAAAAAGATTATAAAAATAAATCTTGTTCTCAAATAAATCAAATTTCTTCCACTACTGAATTGAATTTACCTTAATTACCTTCCCGGACCGGTAAATGAGCTATTCTTATTTTATCATTATGGTCAAAACTTCTCATCTGTGAGTAAACTATCCATTGGGTGTAGTTGCGGCTGATAACCAAAACGGGTGGAGCGAAAGTGGAATGTCCTTGTTCAACTGCACAAGCAGTATATAAAACCGTTATAATACACGCTAAAATCAATAAAAGGGTAGGGGTACGGGGCCAGCGGATAATTACGTAACTCAACTTATTATTGTAGGAGTTGATAAAAAATTTATTCAATACTTAAAAACTACATTGATTAATCTATCCCATACTGTGAAATAGTCCATACTCTCTCTGAGAGACAAGTTGCTAGATTCAATCAAGCCTGAACGAAAAAATAGTCATTGTCCTAGTTGTCAAAAACTAAGTGAGTGGCCGCTTACGATGCATTCTCCTCAAAGGACTTTTTAACAAACTTTCTTCAATAACTACTTGATTTGCCTTATCCGGCGTGAATCTGAATGTATCGTTGTGTTTATGCCGATTGGTATTTTTTGTTTTCAATTTATCCAGACGCTTCTGTCATGGCTATTATTTTTATACATTGTTGTGTGTTGATTTTTTTAGCAATTAATCGATATGCGAAATTGGAAATTGATAAGACTTAAATTGTAAGAAGGGTATCGAAATGTATATTATTATAAAGCAATGGTTAACTTCAGATTGGGGGAATTAAATGATTTACCTACTTAAAGCGACAAAGAACCTTTATTTTCGAGGT
>JBDTUE010000127.1:0-11872 GCA_040007895.1 Saprospiraceae bacterium
TTTTGATGTTTATCCTGAAAGCCCGCCCGTGCCTGATCGGACGGGGATTTAATATGAATAACTCCGCATGCAATGCGGGGTTATTCATCTAGCTGATTATACAACCACGGAGTGGTTGAATTTAACCATGATAAAATTTGATAAAGCAGTTGTGCACATTTACTTATTCTATTAAGGTGTCATTTTTTTTAAAACTATTTTAGATTGAGTGGATTTATAAGCTTTGGTCAGCAATTCAGAAAGTTGGGCGTAAGCAAGCTTAGGCTGCGCATTTTTATACAATACAAATTGGTTGACCACCACTATTTTTTCATTTTTCCATTCAATCCTGGAAGATATTTTTCCAAAAAGATTATTTAATTCAAAACTCTTAGGGAGTACTTCTATTCCATACCCAACGGGTATTTCAATACTTACAGAATCATATTCAGTCAATGCAGAATTAATTTCAATATCTGACATCCGGGTTGAATCAGCAGATTCCTCCGGTTTATAGCGCTGGATAATATGCAATGGTATGAATATCCTGGCTCCTGACACCGATGCATATTTATTGCAAGTCAGGTTTTCACTCAAAGTAAATACGGGTGTAGAAGCAAAGTCAAAATTAAATTTGAATGAATCCACAGCAAAATCTACACCTTGATGCAAAGTCCGCAATTCATCATCCTGCTCCTTTTTACTTTTAAAGGAAAAATCAGAGTAGGCCTCATAATATTCACCGCTATGTAAGGTATTTAAAGACACTTGCGCATTACCGTCGGGCGTTACATGAATTTGTGCAGATACCAATCGGCGATTAATCTCCTGGTTGTAAACCGGCGTACGGATTAACTGACCACCGTTAGCCGTAGCCATCATTGCATAGCGGTCTGAATTGGAACTGCCAATATACCCGGGAGGAAAAAACTGACTGGTGCATTCCAAAAAAGTGGTATCCTTCTCAAGAGGAACGGTCAGGACCACATGATTCGTTTGGAAAAAACTTGGGAAATCAGCATAACGGATTTTCCTGCTTCCATTTCCAATCTCCGTATAATATGAATCTATGTGAATACACTTTAATAATGCTTTCATATAATTTGAAAGTGCTTTACAGTCACCATAACCTACTTTAGCTACTTCTACAGCAGGCATCGGTTGAAAACCACCAATACCCAGTTGAATGCTTACATACCTCGTGTTATTTTGCAGGTAATGATAAAGTATTTCAATTTTAGATTTTACGGAAGCATTTGGCGGAATCAGGTTTTGAATTTTTGCTTGATCTTCCGCTGTAAGAATATCCCGATCTTGTATCAAACCATTAACCCATTGTCCATAATGTCTCCAATCGGTAAGGTTTCCATGATATCCATCTACTTCAATGACGGATGGACTTATTAGTATCCGCGTATCTTCAACTTCAGGTGAAAATTGTTCATACTTAACTGACATCATTGAATCAACACTCCATACTTTGACCCCTTCCCGTTCGGTATTCGCTCCTTTAAAATTTATCTCTTTAATCGATACCTTCTCCGGTAAATTATTTTTTATTAAAAGTTCAGCGTGTTGAACCATCATATGATAATTGGACTGGGGTATCCAGGGTTTCAAACCCAATACATTCTTATGTTTGATGATATAACTATATTCAATAACTACCGGGTAGACATCAATCTTGGGTTGTATCACTTTCATCCGGTTGTCTGAAAACAATGAAAAGCCATCCGTCAAGACCAGGTCACTAAAATCCCTGAGTTTAAATTTTTTACTGACGGGTCCTGCTAAAGTAGTGTATTGAAAATCCGCATCTGTGATCTTTGAATACTTATCATAGGGTATTATCAGGTCTGCTTCCTGTGCGCCTTTAGCTGAATGAATAATGTATTTTTTGATCACCTTCTGTTCCATATCCGTAAGGGAAAAAATAGTATAAGACACACTATAAGATTCAATAGTAATATAAGTTTCTACCTGACTCAAAGCGGGATTACAAATCTGTAGTATAATAAAAAGAACCAGGAAAGAAATAAATTTCATGATTTCTTTTTTAATACAATTTGTTCAGCATGTTTAGCGACAATATGGCTAAACAGCTCTTTGAGTCCTGTGTATTCTTCAATATTAAATTTAGCTTTATTCAAATACAGCAAGGAACTAATCTTGATTACTTCCGGACTAATGACTTCACTGACAAAAGTGAACTTAGCTGATTTATCCTCATTGGTAAACAGTCCTGATTTAGGCATACTCTCTACCGCATATCCCTCCGGTAGTTTTATCTCCACGATCGCATTTGTAATTGCAGGAAATTCAAACTCAACCGGAAATTTTCGTTCGATGGCTTTGAATGGATTTTCAGTTAATCGCTCCATCTGAATGGGATTAAAATAGATGAGTTCTCCGGTCGATTCAAATCCTAAAGAAGATTCGAGTTCAGCTTCTATCGATATTTCCTTGTTCAATTCATTAAATCCTGATATCGCTACATGGTTTAATTTAATTCCCTTATACTTTTCATGTAGTTTATCTACATATTGTTTAAGTCCTGTTGAATCTTTTAATTCAGATCGGATTTTATATCCGGCAAAATGATAATCCTTTTCCGAATAATTACCCTTCAATCCTAGTTCCGGATCAAGACTTACGCGATATGTCGCCTGACTCATAGCTGCTCTGTTTGTTTTTAAATCTATCCAGAGGCCATCCTGCTCATTGATCAATCGGCCTGCCCCATTGAGGCATTTAGTAGGCAGCATGGCAACAGTAGCAAACGGATCGGAGGCATCGAGTAATATTCTCTTTTCACCATCAATGACTACTCCTATAACGTAATTAAGTTGTGATAGCGTCGGCAAATCCTTCAATACTAAACCATTGTCCACGGTACTTAAAACTAACGGATAAGCATTGACCTCCAGGGCCTTTAGCATAGCGATGAGGATCAAATTGATCTCAGCAACATTACCTAAGCCATCATCATAAGCCTTCTTAATATTGCCGGAAGTATAAATCCCCTCTTTTCCATTCCATTTTACATGCTTCCTGACAAGATTAAAAACAGTTTCGATTTTTTCGCTTAGAGAAAGGTTTTTATTTTTAATGGTTTCTATTTCATCTTTAAAATATCCTGTTTTGGTCAATTGAACTCCAAAATTATCATCTTCCAATAGTTTTGTATTAAGGGCTTTCCAATTGGTAGTATACTCATGATTTACATTATTAAATCGTGTAGAGGCGAGTTCAAATTCCAATCTCGATCTATAATTGTCCTTATTATTGATGTAGGGTTCATCCGGAAATGCAGGAATATTTTTTGCCTGATACAAAGTAATATTCTCCATGAAATTATAACCCGGATTGACTTTATTACTGGTCGAACTATTTATTTGGACATAACCCCAGAAGTGAGGATTATAGGTCAGGAGATCCGGAATATCCGTGACATACTCACTGGTGATGACCGGAATATCCCGCTGAAACACCCATCCCTGGTAATTCCATAAAAAGTCAGAACGCAGATCGTATTTCACTTCAAGGATGCTGCCTTCTTTTATATTGGGAAGAGTGAACTTTACTCTTTTCCAATGCTCTGAAGTATTTTCTTTAAATACGGAAGTCTTTTCCATTTTACTTTCCACTACAGCGCCGTTTTCTATATTGTATGTGCTGGCTTTGAGATTAATTAATTCTTCTTCATCACTGGCTGTATGATACAGAGGAATACTGAATGTACCTTCATCAAAAGCAGATTTATCCAAAATTTTTATCCGGAAGTGTCTTTCAAATGTTGTTTGCGTTTTATCCGGAAGGAGTAAAAAACTGGAGTTACCAGCATCAAATAAATAATAAGCATGAGCATTACTGTCAATTGGACATTTGGTCGATTTAAAATCATCGGGATCTATTCGACCGAAACGTACTGCCTTATCTGATTTTTGAGCTTGTACGGCAAACCATAAAATGGTCACCAGGAATAACAGGGATCTTCTCATAATAGTGGTGTTAGATGTTAAACTAAATAAATCGTAAATCCTTTTAGGGTTTAAAGGATAGCTTACTTTTAAGCCTTGTTCATTTCTCTCGATTAAAAATACAAATAACTTTTATACAATTTAAACTACTCAGTCATTTTTTTTGAACACGACAACTTCTGCTTGTTTGTTTACAATATGATCAAACAATACTTTGAGATTGGCATACTCATCTTCTGAAAACCGGAATTGATTCACGATTAATAATGATTTTGCAACCAGGATGGAATCATTCAACGGTTGGATGACATAAGTAAACTTAATGGACTTCTCCGCATTTTGATAAGTTACCGAAGATGGAACATGTGTCACGCTATATCCTGAAGGAATTGAAAATTCAACGATAGAATTTGTCATCCACGGGAAATCATATTCCACAGGTATATTCCTTGCATCACTTATAAACGGATTATTCATGAATCGTTCCATTTGAATCGGTGAAAATGTAATGGAGTCTTTGGATCGGGTAAACCCCATCCTTGATTTTATATTCGCCTGAAGGAATACATCCCTGTCTTCATTTGAAAACTCAAGGATCTTCGGTTCAGTGAAGCGGATATCACTGTACCGTTCATGGAGATAGTCAATGTAAGGAATCAGTTGAGCTGAATCCTTTAATTCATCCCGCAATTTATATGCTGAATACTGAATGGCCCTTTCTTTGTAGCTGCCTTCCCAGACATATTCAGCATTCAATCTTAGTTTATACTCTGCCTGGTTTTGTCCCAGTCTTATCGGCTTAATGTCAATCCAGGTGCCACCTCCATCATTAAGCATTAACCCCGGACCATTAAAACATCGTGGTGGAATCAAATCAAAAGTGGCAAAAGGATCTGCAGCATCCAACAGGATCTTTTTATCCTCTTGCGGAATAGCTATGATCAGATAATTGAACTTAGAGAGTGAAGAGTAATCGGGAAGTATCTTTCCATGTTTCACAGTGCTCAGCAGGACGGGAGCGCAAGGTATCTCCAGTGCTTTCAATAGTTTAAGTAAAGTCAGGTTGACATCAGCCACATTACCGGTGCGCGTATCAAATGCGTTCTGAATATTTTCAGAAGGATAAATACCAAACTCCCGATTCCATTTCATCTGTCGATGCACGTATTGATAAGCTGCTTTTATTTTATCTGCAGGCAAGGCGTACGTTGCTGCAATACTATTAGCTACATCTAATAAATACGTGTTATTATTTAATTGTTTTCCAAAAGCTTCATCATTCAATAATTGTTTATTTAAATCTTCCCAGGAATAGGCATAAGCTTTTCGTCCCTCATCACCCTGAATGGATGTCAATTCAAATTCGACCCTCAATTGATAATCCTTTTTATTCAATATATAAGGTTCATTGGGAAAAGCTGGAACATTGGTAATGTGGTATTGCGAAATACCTGTATTACTTTGGCTTTCCTGATCCCATCGTTGGGATGTCAATTGATCAATTTTTTGAGTTCCCCAGAAATGAGGTTTAAATTGAATATAATCAGGAATCACAGTGGTATAATTACTTTCTAAAACGGGAAAATCATGCTGAAATTCCCACTGGGTGATATTGTCCCAAAAATCAGACCGGATAGTATATTCAATTTCAATAATAGATCCGGGGATTACCGCCGGCATAGTAAAATCAACCTGGTCAGGCTGATCATCAGAGGTATTAAAGTGCAACTGTTTTTTATCTAATTTTCGTTCTACCACTTTTCCGTTACTGAGATAAAAAGTACTGGCTTTAAAGTCACTTAGTTCTTCTTTGGCTTTCGGCCCTTCATTATACAACGGGATAGATATATTGCCGAGTGAACGAGCCGATTTATCCAGGATATGTATTCTATAATGACGGTAAATCATGCGCCATGGATATCCTGCTTTTGGATAAGAAGAGCCATCATCAAAAATATAATAAGCTACTGCATGAGAATCTATAGGACAGTATTTCAATGAAAAAGTGGAGACATTGATTTTAGCAAACTTATGAGAAACCTCTTCCTGGCTAATTAGTTGAATGCACAACAGGAAACAAGAAATGATTAGTCCATATTTTTTCATATTCATCCTGGTAAAACAATTTTACTTTTCGCTAATGTAATTGTTTTCGAAGGTCCAGATACTCCCGGCAGAATGAATAATTAGTTGACTGGCACATTTTTTAAGCTCCAAACGGTTCCGGAAGCTGAAAATAATTTACCTAAAATTCTAAATCGCTGTAGAGGATGGGGGCTGAAGAATAGCGATGTGAGCCATACTCTGCCTCCATCGACAAATATTTCCATGGAGTATTTATCCAAAAGGATTCGTATCGAAAGGATATGAGAGATAGCTAAATTGGCATGATCCAGTGAACTATAGGATGGATGAAAGGCAAGATTTTTTCCGGTACGATCAATAGAAAGTTGATGATGGACCACATCCCAGTGGATTAGTATTTTGGTTTTGCTTGCGAAGTCAAATTCAATAGTACATCCTTTATGAGAATCAATTTTTAGGTCAAATTCCATCGCAGCTGTCAACGGAAGATCCCATTCTACTTCATTCGTTGCAGTTGATTTTTGAAATTCATACATAATGGCACGAAGCGCCATGAATGACTTGGGTATTGTTTGAATCAACCGGTATGAACCATCTGCTTCTTTAACAATACTTACCTCCCTGGGAATCGTGAGCATTCCCTTCCACCCAAAGGTAGGTAGTGCATCTTCATAAGCAAGCTGTGACATCTGCCCTACTATTAAATTGTTGTGATCTCCTGGCAAATGACATACCCTCGGTGCACAAAAATCTTTACCATGATCTAACCGGAGCACAGCATCTAATGCATGATCACACTTAAACGATTTTCCATCAAATTCGCCTACAAAATATCGATTTGAATACTCACCTTCAGACATCCCGATCATTAATATCCATTTAGTGATTTCAGGATTGGATCTACTTCTACAAGGTATCATGGAAGCATGAGACCATTTTTTATTAAAAGAAGGATGACCTCCAAAATCACTAATCATTTCCCACTTGATTAAATTTTTGGAAGAATAGATCAGGACTTTATATTCATGAGCAATGGATATAAGCATGATCCATTTGCCGGAAGGCTCGTGCCAAAAAATATACGGATCCCTGCATTTATTTTTTTTAATATCCAGTACAGGTCCTTTCCCATATATCATCCAGGTGGTACCGCCATCTTTACTATATTGTAAATGAAAAAGCTGTTGAGTGTTTGTATGATTTAAGAATGCAATCCATGGAGGTTTTGAACTGGATCCAAGGCCACTTGAATTTTTCTGATCAATAACAATATACCCGGAGTAGAATTCACCCCTTTTTGGATCCATTGGAATTAATTGTTCATTGGTCCAGTGTAATAAATCTATACTTTGTAGATGCGACCATTCCAATTTTGGATCCGAAGAATAAACAGATTTTTTTAAAATAAAAAGATGATAAACTCCTTTGGAATAAATCAATCCGGATGGTGCATAAATCTGATGCCAGGGAAGAGAAAAATGATATTCAGGCCGTTCGGAAGTCTGGCTTTCTGATTTATTCCTGGACATACATCAGATGCATATTATTAAATAAACAGATCCTGAAATAATTTTTCTGGAAGAAAAAATTTTATGTGAAATTATTATTAATTCAGGAGTTCATTAATTTATTTTGGTTCACCTCTACTTATTATTCAGAATCGGACTGTAACCATCCCCCTTAATGGGTGAGTTTGGTCATATAATATTTTATTCCATCGTGAATAAGCTTATTTTATCCTGAGGCTTTTATTATTTTTGACCCTTATTAAAATAAAGTTCTTTAATATGAAAAATGTCTATCGGCTATCTTTCGGGATCATAGCCATTCTAATAGTTGCTTGTTCTACGACTAAAAGAGCAACCCCCGGTCAATCAGCAACCGCACAAACCATGGCTGCTACCAGCAATTCAAAACCCGGGATGACTACTGTAATAACTACCAAAACGGACTCCGTCAAACCAAAATCAGATAGTAGTAAAACTGCCGCTAAATCTGAAACGCCTAAAAATGGACCAAAACCTTTCAACGAAGTAATTACCTCCAAAGCCGTTAGTAAAACGGGTATGTTCACGGTGCATAAAGTAGAGGATAAGTATTATTTCGAATTACCTTTTTCTATGTTGGGTAAGGAAATCATGGCCATTACACGTTTTGTCCGTACTCCGACATCAGCAGGATATGGTGGAGAATTGGTCAATAGGCAAATGATACGATTTGAAAAAGGAACAGAACAAAAAGTTTTCTTACGTGCTCAGGCATTAGTCAATGTCAGTACTGATACTACTGCTCCTATATACAAAGCAGTCCTCAATAGTAATGTAAATCCGATAGCTGCAGCATTTGATATCAAAGCAATTCGAAAGGACACAAGTCTACTCATTGATATTACCGATTTCTTTAATGGTGATGCCCAGGTCATTGGTTTTAATAGTAATATAAAATCTCTATATCGGTTAGGTGGCCTGCAGGCTGACCGGTCATACATTCAATCTATTAAACCATTTCCAATAAATATCGAGGTTAAAACGGTCAAAACATTTGCAGTGACTCCTCCACCCAATGGTCCGACTCCTCCCGGTGCACCACAATCGGTAACCTTACCAGGAGCACTGGCATCTGGATTCGCTACTATGGAATTAAATACATCCCTGATTCTGCTTCCTGAAATTCCGATGAAGAAAAGACTTTTCGATCCACGCGTTGGATATTTCTCTACCGGATACACAGTATATAATGAAGGTGGACAACGCACTGAAAATCCCACTTTCGCTGTACGATGGAGACTTGAGCCCAAAAATGAAGCTGATGCAATGAAACAAAAAAACGGCGAGCTCATAGAGCCTGCTAAACCTATAGTATATTATATAGATCCGGCAACTCCTAAGAAATGGAGAAAATACCTCATCATGGGAGTAAATGACTGGCAAGTTGCTTTTGAACAGGCTGGCTGGAAAAATGCTATTCGTGCGGAAGAATTTCCCGAAAATGATAGCACTATCTCTCTGGAAGATGCCCGGTATTCAGCTATCCGGTATTTTGCTTCGCCCATAGAAAATGCATACGGGCCCAATATCAATGATCCACGTACCGGAGAAATTTTAGAAAGTCATATAGGCTGGTATCATAATGTCATGAAACTATTACAAAAATGGTATCGCACTCAGGCGGGAGCCGTGGATCCACGGGCTCAGAAAAATGAATTTGATGATGAACTCATGGGATCTCTGGTCCGATTTGTATCGTCTCATGAAGTGGGACATACTCTTGGCCTGAGACATAATTACGGAGCATCCAGTGCCACACCGGTAGAAAAACTGAGGGATAAAGATTTTATCAAAGCAAATGGACACACTTCATCGATCATGGATTATGCCCGGTTTAACTATGTGGCTCAACCCGAAGATGGCGTCACTGATCTGTATCCGCGCATCGGAGATTATGACAAATGGGCGATCGAATGGGGTTACAAACCTATTTATAATACCAAAGATGAAAAAGAAGATTTATTAGTACTCAATAAATGGTTTAAAGAAAAAGCTTATCCCAACAGGAGATTATGGTTCCTTACAGAAGTCAACCCCTATGATCCACGTGCACAAAATGAAGATATTGGTGACAATGCTATGGTGGCATCTGAATACGGTATAAAAAACCTGAAACGGATTGTTGTTAACCTTCCCACCTGGACTAAAGATGATGGACAGGATTATGACATGCTTAAAGAGGCCTACGAATCTGTCATTGATCAATTCAGAAGATACATGGGTCATGTAGTAAAAAATATAGGGGGAATTTATGAAACACCAAAAACCTACGACCAAAACAGTCCGGTTTATGAACCTACTCCCGCCAATATGCAACGAGACGCTGTTAAATTTTTAAGCAGAAATTTATTCACTACACCGTCTTGGCTGATCGATCCGGCAATACTCAATAAAATTCAGCCAGGTCAGGGTATCGAGAATATCAGAGCCTTACAAGAACCAGTGATTAATGGCTTATTTAATGAGGACAGGTTACAACGCATGATCGAGACGGAGTCAAGGTTTCCAAATACTTATAAAGTGATGGAGTTATTTTCAGACTTGCAATCCGCGGTTTGGAATGATCTGGCTGGCGCTAAAGAAATAGATGTCTTCCGTAGAGATCTTCAGAAGGTATATGTTGAACGATTAATCACTATGTTGAAAACTCCTGCAGGACCCAGCAATGAAGTTGCATTTTTTGGCACAGTGATACCAGGTCGTACCGATCCTAAGAAAAATGATGTGCTTAGTTTGGTTCGGGGTCATTTAAAAGGTTTAAGACTTGTAATTGATTCAGCGAAAGCCAGGAGAGGTAGCAATACTATTTCATCGATGCATTTGGATGATTTATCCGCCAGGATCAAAGAAGCACTGGATCCGAAGTCGTAATTGATCATCCATCATATTTAAATTCATATCTATAAGTAGAGCAGATATCCTTATTTGTTCTATAAACTCAATGTGCAATACCATTTCCATTCCATGTGGATTGATTTTATTTAAAATAAACAGTTTTATTTTTTAGAATTCTATACCTGATGTGGAGCACCACACAATTTCTTTCTATATATATTTACTTTTTTGAATAAGTAATATAGTGATCCCTAATACCCTTAAACATTACAATCAAAAAAATGAGTTAAATGATATTTGATTCCATCAATCCTGATCTTTTTGGCAAGGAATATGCAGTATTATTGTCGAAGTATTGATCCGTCAAAAAGATCTATGCTTTATGAGGTCGGTTCGCTGGGGGGTAAGAGCCGATCTCTTTTTTTTTATATGTTCCTTTGCCCCAATCCTATTTTTATTTCTTAAGACCCAAAAGCTGTATTTTTGCCCTTGATGCAAGCTGGGGGAATTTTATTCGGAATGTTGATTTTTTGCCGCCTTTCAATGGCCCAGATCATCTATACCCGTGACTTCACAGAAAAGCTGGCAAATGCCAATATTCGATTTACAGTACCGGCATCTGGATGGTTTAAAGTCCTGGCCCCTTGTGAAGATGCCTACCATAGTTATGATCTTTGTTTAGTTTCTGAAAAAGACTCCTCAGAATTAAAGATTATTGTTTTAGACGAAAAATCTACCCGCAAAATTCAATTTCCACAAGTTCATTTCATGAGCATGGTATATCATCTGGCAACGAATGACGACGGATATTGGCTCCGGGTTAGCCCTGAACCCAGTGCCCGTACTCTTGAACTATTGAAAGCTGATTGGGCAGGTGAAGTGAGTTTTATTCCTAAAAAAAATATTTCAGATAAAAAATATGGCAAGATATATTCTGTGTATAAAGAAGATACCGGCATGGCTGTCGTGATCCTTTTTTATAACTACGAATATTCCGGATTCAACCAACACCTCAGGTCAGTGGCTTTTAATTCGATATCTTCTAATTGAACGGAACCATGTTTGTATACAATATTACTTTGAACATGGATTTGGCAATAGAATCAGAAGCATTAACCTGGATCAAAGAAATGTTTATACCCCGGGTAATGAAAGAAGGATTATTTCATGAATTTCAATTGTGTAAATTGAAATTCATTGATCAGGATACTCCTGCCTATGCTATCCAGTTTTATTGTTCTGATGAAAATCAAAAAACTAAGTTGTTACACCCTACGGATTCTAAATACCTCAATTGGGTGAATGATCAATACGGTTTGAAAGTAATGCCTTTCGCTTCGATCCTTGAGATCCTTGAACCTGCTTATCTTTCCTTTATTCATAAAAATTAAAATCAAATTTTAAATACTAACGTGTGAATTACTTTGAATTAAACGAGCTGCAACG
>JBDTUE010000128.1:0-11807 GCA_040007895.1 Saprospiraceae bacterium
CTACACCATCTCCTCTTCCAATAATGCTTCCGGCACAATAGCTTCTTCAGGTCTTAAATTATCCAAACCTGTCCTCAGATTTTCAATGATAAACTCTTGTCTTTCCGGTGTATTCTTTCCCATATAATAGTCAAGGATATCTTCTATCGTAGTTCCTTCATCCAGGATTACCGGCTCCAATCGCATATCAGCTCCGATAAATCGTCCAAATTCATTGGGGGAAATCTCTCCTAATCCTTTGAAGCGTGTGATTTCAGGTTTACCGCGCAGAGCAAGGATCGCTTCCTGTTTTTCTTTTTCACTGTAACAATAAAAAGTTTGTTGTTTGTCTCTTACCCTGAACAATGGAGTCTCTAAAATGAATAGATGACCATTTCTCACCAGGTCAGGGAAAAATTGTAAAAAGAAAGTGAGTAATAATAACCGGATATGCATTCCATCGACGTCGGCATCGGTACTGATGACTACCTGGTTGAAATTTAAATTTTCTATCCCATCTTCGATGTCAAGCGCATGTTGCAGCAGATTGAGTTCTTCATTTTCGTACACTATTTTTTTAGACATGCCGAAACAATTGAGCGGCTTGCCTCGTAAACTGAAAACAGCCTGAGTTTGAACATTCCTGGCTTTGGTTAATGAACCTGATGCACTATCTCCTTCCGTAATAAAAAGTGTTGTCGCCAATCGTATCTCTTCATCTGCTTTGTCTCCAAGGTGGACCCTGCAATCGTGTAGTTTTTTATTATAGATATTGGCTTTTTTAGCTCTTTCATTGGCGAGCTTTCGCACACCTGCTATTTCTTTGCGTTCGCGTTCAGATTGCTGAATACGAGCCAAAAGGGCGTTAGCTACATCTGTATTTTTATGGAGGTAATTATCCAGCTGGCGGCTGATAAAATCCTGGATAAACGTTTTCAGACTTTGACCTTCCGGAGCAATCGTCTGTGAGCCAAGTTTAGTTTTGGTCTGTGATTCAAATACCGGCTCTTCGATACGGACACTTACTGCAGCAATAATGGAAGCACGAATATCCTTAGCGTCGAAATCCTTTTTATAAAAATTGCGAACAGTTTCTACCACGGATTCCCGGAAAGCGACCAGGTGTGTTCCCCCCTGTGTTGTATTTTGTCCATTGACGAAAGAATAATATTGTTCACCATATTCATTTCCATGAGATAAAGCTACTTCCATATCGTCACCTTTCAGATGAATGATAGGATAGCGCAACTCTTCAGCCTCTGTCTTTCTTGCCAGCAGATCCAACAGACCATTTTTAGAAACAAATATTTTGTTGTTATACCTGATTTTCAGACCTGCATTGAGGTAGGCGTAATTCCAAAGTTGATTTTCAATATGCTGATAATGATATTCATAGTGTTTGAATATAGTGGGGTCTGGAGTAAATTTTACATAAGTTCCATTTTCCTCTTTGGAATTACCGATGGCCGGGTCTTTTACCAATACTCCCCGCTTAAATTCTGCAACTTTGGCTTTGCCATCGCGAAAAGCCTGGACGTAAAAATATTCAGAAAGAGCATTGACTGCTTTGGTTCCGACCCCATTAAGCCCAACAGACTTTTTAAATGCTTTGGAATCATATTTGGCGCCTGTATTGATTCTCGAAACGGCTTCGACCACTTTGCCAAGCGGAATACCACGACCGTAATCTCTGACTTCGACTGAACCGTTTTCACAGGTGATATCCACTTGTTTCCCATAACCCATCGTAAACTCATCTATACAATTGTCTACCGTTTCTTTTATGAGGACATAGATTCCGTCATCCGGAGACGCGCCATCCCCTAATTTGCCGATATACATCCCTGGTCTCAACCGGATATGTTCCTTCCAGTCGAGGGATTTAATATCATCTTCTGTATATTTTACTTCTGCCATGTAGATCTTATTTTTCTGAGGTAAAGATAAGAACATATTATAAAAAGTGATAATGGGAAAATTTTAGGTTTTATAGGCCAGTGACTGAGAGGGACTGTTAAATTCGAATGCCGGCCCAGTCTTTTCTGCAATTGTTCGGCTCATTTTTAATTAGGATTTATCAGGTTGATTGCATTCATTTTAGATAAATGTTAGTTCATCGCATTTCAATAATTATAATTTTTCCTACATTTGAAAGTATGTCCTTACAAATAAAAAACCTTACCGATTATCATACCGCTTATCAAAAAAGTATTTCTGATCCCGATGCATTTTGGAGCGGAATCGCGGATTCATTTACCTGGAAGAAAAAATGGAATAAAGTCTATGACTGGACCTACGAAGACCATCCTATGCAATGGTTCCAGGGCGCGACACTTAATATTACTGAAAATTGCCTGGACCGACATTTGAATGATAAGGGTGATCAGCTTGCTTTGATTTGGGAGCCGAATGATCCTTCTCATGCAACAAGATCATTTACGTACAAGGAATTGTACCAGGAAGTTTGCCGGACTGCCCATATGTTATCTTCTCAGGGTGTCAAAAGAGGTGACCGGGTTTGTCTCTATATGGGTATGATCCCTGAATTGACCATTGCGGTACTGGCCTGTGCCAGGATTGGTGCGATACATAGTGTAATTTTTGGAGGCTTTAGTGCTCAAAGTATCATAGATCGGGTGGAGGATGCCGGAGCGGCTTATGTGATCACTTGTGATGGTGGCTACAGAGGTGCCAGGGAAATTCCATTAAAATCTGTCCTGGATGAAGCATTGGTTCACAGTATAAGTGTACAAAAAGTATTCGTCTATAAACATACAGAGACTAAGATAGAAATGGTGCCAGGCAGAGATTTTTGGTGTCATGAAATCATAGATAATACTGTGACTGACTTTCCTGCTGCAGAAATGGGCAGTGAAGACATTCTTTTTATTCTTTATACCAGTGGTAGTACCGGTAAGCCAAAAGGTGTCGTGCATACCTGTGGAGGATACATGGTATATGTTACCTATACTTTTATGAATGTTTTTCAATATCAACCGGGAGAGATTCATTTTTGTACTGCCGATATTGGTTGGGTGACGGGACATAGTTATATCATTTATGGACCTTTATGCTCCGGTGCTACTTCACTGATGTTTGAAGGTATACCTACCTGGCCGGGTCCCGGAAGGTTTTGGGATATCATAGATAAATACAAAGTAAATATCTTTTATACGGCGCCCACGGCTATCCGAAGTCTCATGAGTTATGGATGTGAGCCGCTCAATGGAAAATCGTTGTCAAGTTTAAGAGTTCTTGGAACTGTTGGCGAACCCATCAATGAAGAAGCATGGCATTGGTATAATGAACAGATCGGTAAAAGTAATTGCCCGATAGTGGATACGTGGTGGCAAACAGAGACCGCCGGGGTCCTCATCAGTAATCTTGCAGGAGTCACTCCATCAAAGCCATCTTATGCGACACTGCCACTACCCGGAATAGATCCATTATTGGTAGATGAAAAAGGAAATGAAGTGAAGGGCAATCCTGCAGCAGGAAATTTATGTATCCGGTCGCCATGGCCCGGTATTATCCGTACCACTTACCGCGATCATGAACGTTTCAAAAAAACTTATTTCAGTACGTATCCCGGCCTTTATTTTACAGGAGATGGTGCATTGCGAGACGAACACGGTAATTATCGCATTACGGGTCGTGTGGATGATGTGCTCAATGTGTCGGGTCACCGGATAGGAACTGCAGAAATTGAAAATGCAATCAATATGCATCCGGAAGTAATAGAGAGCGCGGTTGTGGGATATCCACATGATATCAAAGGACAAGGTATCTACGCTTATGTAATCTGCAATACACAAAAGGATGCTCACCAGATCAATAAAGAAATCATTGCTGAGGTCACTAAAATCATCGGCGCTATAGCAAAGCCTGATAAAATACAACTTGTAAAAGGTTTACCTAAAACCAGGAGCGGTAAGATTATGCGAAGGATATTGCGCAAGATTGCCGAAGGCGAAATGCACCAACTTGGAGATACCAGTACATTACTTGATCCATTGGTCGTAGAAGAAATAATTAAATCAAGATTAGTCTGATTGTTCTTCTGGACATTCACCCGTTGAATGAATATCACATTGCATTTAGATTATAAAATCCGTGCATTTATTCGGATCATTGTTATAAATTAAAATTAAAAATGACTTTCAAGTTTAAGCTTTTCTTCCTACTCCTGATTTTTATTGAAAGCTGCAAAAACTCGGATGCGAATATGACTTCTGTTTCTTTCGAGACAGGTAAGGATTATCCGGTTTATGGTGGCAATAAAGAAGGCAATCGATATTCTCCGCTTACACAAATCACTAAGGATAATGTAAAAGACCTTAAAATCGCCTGGTCTTATTTGGCCAATGATACAACTACCCGAAGAGGTCTTGGCGAAACCCAATGTCAACCCATTGTAGTCAATGGTATCCTTTTCGGAACATCAGCTGAATTAAATTTATTTGCACTTAAAGCAGGGACCGGCGAACAGGTATGGAAATTTGTACCAAAGTTGGATAAACAAAAATTCAATACCAACCGTGGCGTCATGTATTGGGAATCAGGAAATGATAAACGAATCCTCTATTCCGCGGGATCAAAACTATATGCAGTGAATGCGATCACTGGTACACAGATTTATACTTTTGGAGATAGTGGAACAGTAGATCTTCATGAAGGCCTTTCTGAAGTTTTAAGTCCGGATGTTGTCAAAAACCTAACTGTTACAGCTACTACCCCGGGAGTAATTTATAAAAATACTGTAGTCATGGGTTCCAGTGTGTCTGAAGGAGGAGATGCTGCTCCAGGGCATATTCGCGCATTTGATGTAATTACCGGTAAACTAAAATGGGTATTCCATACTACTCCTCAACCCGGTGAACCTGGATATGAAACATGGCCAAAAGATGCTTATAAAAAGTTCGGTGCTTCTAATAGTTGGGGGGGGATCTCTTGTGATGTAAAACGAGGTGCCATATATTTTGGTACTGGATCACCGGCTTCAGATTTTTTCGGCGCAGACCGTGAAGGAGCTAATCTTTATTCAAATTGTGTAGTGGCTTTAGATGCTGAAACAGGAAAATTGAAATGGTATTTTCAGGGAATACATCACGATCTATGGGATCGGGATATGCCTTGTCCACCGAACCTTGCCACTATTAATCATAATGGTAAAAAAACAGATGTAGTAGTCCAGGCGAGTAAAGATGGTAATGTATATGTGCTGGATAGGGATAGTGGAGAATCCATTTTCCCCATTGAGGAAAAAACTGTGCCCACAACAGGACTCCCAGGAGAGCATCCATATGCAACTCAAAAATATCCTTCTAAGCCATTGCCACTCAACAGGCAATTATTTACTGAAAATGATATCACCAATATATCTCCTGAATCTCATGAGTTTGTTCTGAACAGATTTAAACAAATGCCATTGACCACAAATAAATTTACACCCCCTACGGTTGAAGGCACTTTACTCTTCGGTTACAGTGGTGGAGCAGAATGGGGAGGTAATGCCGCAGATCCTGGTGGAATATTTTATATCAATGTGAATGAAGCTCCCTGGGAATTAAAAATGATTGATAGAGCAAGTCGTGAACTTGAATCTAAAACCCTCACTAAAGGCAATGCGTTATTCAACAGGAATTGCGCGGCTTGTCATGGAGCAGACAGGCAGGGAAATGGGTCAGTAGTACCTGGACTAATCGATATTGGCAAAAAAAGGAATGAAGATTATATAAAAACCATTATCAAATCCGGTAATGGCAGAATGCCGGCATTCCCTTATTTTTCAGAAGAAGATCGCAAAGCTCTTTCTGATTACCTGTTGAATAAAGAACCGAAAAAAATAATGGTTGCCAGTGAACATTCCGAACCAGATACTATTAAAACTAAAAGCAAAGCCGATTTTCCATATGAACCAAACTATGCTTTAAAAGTATGGCAGCGCTTCACCGATCAGAATGGATATCCCGCTATCAAACCTCCTTGGGGCACATTAAATGCGATAGACCTCAATACCGGTGATTATCTATGGAGAGTACCCATAGGTGAATTTCCTGAACTGACTAAGAAAGGAGTACCAATCACAGGAACAGAAACGTATGGAGGACCTGTAGTAACAGCAAGTGGCCTGGTATTTATAGCATCCACCCGAGACGAACGCATCCGGGCATTTGATACAAAAACTGGTAAGGTGGAATGGGAATTTCAATTACCTGCAGGGGGATTCTCTACTCCGATTACCTATGAAGTAGATGGCAAACAATATATAGCTACTGCAGCCGGAGGAGCCAGAGGTGCAAAGTCCGGTGGGTGGTATGTGGCATTTGCTTTGAAGTGAGTTCATATTGTCTCTTATTGATGGAGTGGTTCGTCGCTAATACTAAAAGCTGTAACTGAATCTTCAATTATCAATTTAAATTCTATTGATTTAATTTCTTACCAACATGAAAAGAAGAAATTTTATAAAAGCCGTTCCATCATTATCCCTGATATCCACTGCTGTTTTAAAAAATAGTTATCCGGTTTCTTGTGCTACCTATAATTGGCTCACTTTTTTCAGACGGGAAGGCAAGGAGTGGGGCAAAAATGTAGATGATGATATAAAAATATTTGCCCAGTCAGGGTTTACCGCTATAGAACCGAATATTGATTCCATTCAAATGGGAACTATGTTTATGGGTGCATTAAAGAAAAATAATATTCAAATGCCTTCTATTTATGTCAATAGTCTCTTACATAAACCCAATGAAGTGGCTGCCTCCATTCAGAAAGTATTAGAAATAGCTGAGCTGGCAAAATCATACGGAACTAAAATTATAGTGACTAATCCAAGTCCTATCGCCTGGGGTGGGAATCAAAATAAATCGGATATGGAATTAAGATCACAGGCTATTGCTTTAAATGATCTCGGTGCAAAACTTAAGGCCAGAGGTTTAACCCTTGCATATCACACGCACGATATGGAAATGAAAGCTGGTGCCAGGGAGTTTCATCATATGCTGCAAAATTCTTCATCGGCTAATGTTTCCTTTTGTTTTGATGTGCATTGGATTTATCGGGGATCCGAAAACTCATCAGTAGCTGTATTTGATGTTTTAAAAATGTATGGTCACCGGGTAGCTGAGTTACACCTACGCCAATCTGTTGATGGAATCTGGAGTGAAGTATTTACTGCTGAAGGCGATATTGACTATACGCTGTTTGCTGCTGAATTAAAACAAATGAATATAAAACCACACCTGGTAATAGAACAATGTATTGAAACAAAAAGTCCAAATATTACCACTGTAGTTGATGCTCATAGGCAAGACTTGAAAATTGTAAAAAGTACATTTGGGAGAACATAATTTTTTACACTTCCATTTTATAAATTAATTATGAAAAAAAATCGTAGAGACTTTATTAAAAGCAGTGCTTCATTGGCAACATTACCTGTGATGGGCATGGGTGTGAATAAGTATAATGATTATCACTCATCATCAAAACCTAAAAATAAAGTCCAGTGGCCGCTCTCGGAAGGTCCTCATACTCCTAAAATGGTTTCTGGTCTTTCCATCAATGCTGATGCAAAAGCTATGCGGCGGTTAAAACAGATAGGTATTAATTACGTCAGTTCAGTAGCGCTACCAGGTCAATGGGTAGAATCTGATCTAAGAGACAAGATGGCTGATTTTAAAAGTAGTGGATTGAGTCTGTTCAACCTCATGTATGTGGTAGGACCGGAAATAGTTTTGGCCAAACCTGATCGGGATAAAGAAATAGAAAAGATTCAGGAATCACTGAAAGTTGCAGGAAGGTGTGGATTACCCAATGTCGAATATAATTTTTATGTAGACCGGTTAACGGATGGATATTTTGAAGTGGAAGCCCGCGGAGGTTCTGGTGTCACGGGTTTTGATTATAGTAAAGTAAAGGATCTGCCGGCTAAGCCAGAGATTGGGATTCGTCATGCGGATGAGATTTGGGCAAATCTTACTTATTTTCTCAAAGCAGTAATCCCGGTTGCAGAGAAAGCGGGTGTAAGAATGGCTTGTCATCCGAATGATCCAGTGTCTCAACAAAGTCATGGTTCAGATCAAATATTAGCGAATCTTTCAGGATTAAAAAGATTGATTTCTATCGTGGATAGCCCTTCTAATGGTATTACGTTTGACTGTGGAGTGACTCGTGAAATGGGGGAAGATCCAGTGGAAGTATGCAGATATTTTGCTTCGCGTGACCGCATTAATCATATGCATTTTCGAAACGTAATCTCTGAAATTCAATACAATAAATATACTGAAGTCTTTATAGATGAGGGTCAGGTCAATATGTTTGCCGTCATGCAGGAACTGATAAAAAATGGATATAATCGTGGTCTTTGGGCAGAGCATCCTCACATTCTGGATTATGATAAGGAGCATCAGGGAGGTGATAGAAGAAGTGGTGGTACTGCTGGAGGCGGTGGTGGCGGCGGATATGCTGCTGAAGCATTTAATGCCGGTTTTGCAAGGGCTATGATGTACGCAGTGATGTCCACATAATATTAACTAATATTTCCTGCTTAATACCACCTGGAGCGCTATTTATTGCTCATTTAAATGCTCTTCTATTCAATAAATTCAGGGTTTAAATTCCCTGTATTTTCATCATTTTTTCAGGTCTTAATGAACTTTTAAATTAATTTTTAAAGTTAAAACGATAACCCATAAGTTACAGTATATCAATGGCATTTAAGCTTTGTTAAGTTAAAATATTGCTAATTAACACTATACACATATAACAATGTAATATATAAATATACCTGTTATAAGGTATGTTTTATAGTGTCCTGATCATTTAATTTTACTCTTTGTTATCCGACCGACCTAGAATTCAAGAATACGACCACGTTATGTATCGATAATTAGCGACTTACACGTATTTATTGTCAATTAGTATTCAATCCCATGAGAAAAACAATTTTATCATTTAGTTTATTTTTTGCTGTTTTAGTTTTTAATCCCTTAAAAGCGACTGACGTTCTTCAGCCTTCCAATGCTAACAACGTCACAGTTTCCGTAAAGAGCGGTGACAAGTTTTATGATAGTGGAGGACCCAATGCTAATTATCTGGATTGTAATGTGCCTGCTGGTCAGGATAATGAACAGAATTGCACCAGTATCATTAATATTTGTGGCCAGGGAAAGGTCAATTTAAGATTCAATACTTTCGAGTTATTTCCAAGTAGTGGTGGGGGTGATAACCTCAAAATATATAGTGGGCTTACGGAGCTTTACAATTCTTTAAAACTATTAAGCCCTGTTGGTAAAACCTATACCAGTGTAGCTGCAAATGGCTGCTTAACGGTAAAATTTGTTGCTACATCTCTACACGGTTCTTTTGGGTGGGATGCTGATATCCTGGTGACTCCTGGTTCTAGTGGCACTACCGATGTACCCGCTGGTGATGCAGTATTTCCTGATTGTAATCTGGTATGTAATAATTCAGTAAACGTTTCAATGCCTGCATCAGTAGGATGTACTAGAACCTTAACTCCTGCTGATTTTCTTCAAAACCCTACCCTTGGATGTTCTTATTCTGTGGTCTTATCCTATCCTTTTGGTACGAATACACCCGGAGGTGGGATAGTGGATAAAACCCACCTGGGTTATACATTCATATATCATGTAATAGATAATGCTAACGGCAACTCTTGCTGGGGTTACATTACAGTTGAAGATAAAGCAGGACCATTATTGATGTGTCTCAATCGAAGAGCAAGTTGCGCTCAATTAGATGGACTGACCACCGAACTCGGATCTGTGGAAGATAATTGTTTAGGAGGTCAGCAAAAATTACAAAATGTAACGGTTATTCCATTAGAAGATGGTTGTTCGGATCCTAGGGGTATAGCCCTTGTGGTACGTGAAATCATTGGATTTGATGCCTGGGGAAATACCAGCATGTGCAGAGATACTATTACCATTATCAGGAATGCATTAACAGATATTGTTTGTCCGGAATTAGTTCCTTTGACTTGCCAACAAACCTGCAACCAGTACACTATCTACTGGGAACAAGTTTCACCCAATATTAAATTTGTGGAAAGTACTACTGCATCCGTTCAGCATTTATATCCTTCTCCATTCAATTTAATTGCAGCTCAGAATGCAGGTTGTATACCACTTGATACAATAGTGGTACCAGGTATAAGGGATAGTGTTTTTACCGTAACCTATCCGGGAGGTATACCGACTCTTTCGGTAGTCGTAGATACCGTCCCATTCTGGAAAAGCAGTGCGGGAATATGTAAGATTACCGTAGGTTATACAGATGAAATTTTCCAATTGTGTCCTGGTACAGGAAGTTCATTTAAAATACGCCGGCAATGGCGATTTGTGAACTGGTGCCAAAATGGAAGGGATACCATTTGTATCCAATATATTAAAGTCGAAGATAAAGATGGTCCTTCGTTGAGTAATAAACCAGCCGACATCAATGTAAGTACATCTGCCCACGACTGTTATGCAGATGTAACTTTAAAACCGTTTGACGTTACAGAATGTAGTCCATGGGATCAATACTATACCATTAAGAAAACAGATCCGATCACGGGCAAAGTAACTGTGTTGACCGGCTTATTAGGTACGACGAATGCCAGTAAAACACCCTCCATAAATACGAGTATAAGGTTATCTTCAAACCCTTATGGAGGATGTGATACAGTTAATGTTAGAGCCACTGATAATTGCCTTAATACGAGTACTGCCTTTTATTTAGTTTGTGTATGGGACAATACTCCACCTACGCCGGTGTGTGATGAATTTACGGTGACTACGGTGGACCCTGCAACTTGTTGGGCAAGGGTATATGCTAAAGATCTTGATAATGGAAGCAGAGATAATTGCTGTAATATCCTCCATTATGCTGTTGCTACGATGGACAGTATAGATGCCGCGCGTAAAACGTTGACAGATTATTGGACTAAAAATTGTTTTACGGATTATTTGGCTTATAAAACCTATGACAAACGGGATATGAGAGGATATTTTTATGATGGATATGCAGAACAATGGATCAATTGTTTTGTATTCAAAGATTATATTGACCTCACAGAATGTGGTGATCATCAAGTGGTCTTAAGGTTATATGAAGCCTGTGGTGTACCCAGATATGACCCCCATATATTCCCATGCTCTGAACATGATTGGTTTACTTATAATACCTATTTGTTATGCAGGGCATACCATAATTTTAATTTCTTTAGTGCGGATGGCAAGAAAGATTGCACTGCATTTTTAGCTCCTATTTGCAGGCTTGATTTTGAAACTTGGTTTGATAAATATGATGCGCTCGGCAAAATTATTAATCCGGTGGGCGGTTCAGGATTATTGTCAACTTTCTACTTTGGAGCTACCGATTATGACAATTTTACTACAGGAGATAATTGCCATTTCTATTATCCTACCTTTGATAAAAATTCTTCTAATCCTTTACCTCCTGGTAACCGATGTTCAAAACGATTGTACAATGACTGTATGGTCAATGTGCATGTGGATGACAAGACTCCACCGGTGTGCGAAGGTCTTGAAGACCTGTATTACTATTGTGATGGAGTATATGATGTAACGGAAGGAGACTTCCCTCCCTTTGCATTTGAGTATGCTCATTTGGCCTGTGATGAAGAAAAACCATTCCCAAATTATACCTGCCAGTATTTAGGTTCTCCATATAAAGAAGTAGAATTAAGTACTGAAGATGATGTCAATCAAAATGCAGGAACAATAACCGCCGATTGGTATGATCCAATAGGAGTAGCATATGGCTATTATGGATGTGCTGAAGGAGTAAGTGGTCATCCTATC
>JBDTUE010000129.1:0-11731 GCA_040007895.1 Saprospiraceae bacterium
ATCTAAAAATAACAGATCTTGTGTTTGAATAAATCAATCAGCAATTAAAAAAAATTACCATGCAGTATCATCGGATGCCCATAGAGATTGAAAGCCCGGAAGAGATGGGATATCAACATATAAAAATAAACCTGGCAGAAAGTTCCGTAGCGGAGCTTTCACTTTCATCCCTTGGAGTGGATCTGAATTCTATAAAATTGGAATATACCAGCCATCGTGGTCACGAAGGACTCAGAACTTTAATTGCAAATGAAAGTAATGACTTAAGATCATATGATGTGTTGCTTACCGGGGGAGCAGCTATGGCTTTATTTATTATTCATACCAGTATTTTGACTAAAGAAGATCATCTGATCGTAGTTCATCCAAATTATTCATCTAACCTTGAAGTGCCGAAAGTCATTGGATGTGCTATCACTCCCATTCATCTCCATATTGAAAATGAATGGAAAATTGATTTTCTAACTTTAGAAAAATCAATCCAGCCGAAGACTAAACTTATAAGCCTTACCTCTCCTCATAACCCTACGGGACAAATGCTTTCTGAGGAAGAAATAGAAAAATTAAAAGACATTGCTGAAAAGTATGATGTGTATATCCTGATAGATGAAACCTATAGGGACGCATGTTTTAAAACTCCTTATCCCCTGTTAGCAGGCATACATCCTAAATTTATAAGTGTACTTTCATTTTCTAAAGGTTATGGCCTTCCGGGAATTCGAATAGGTGCAATACTTACCACCAACCAAATAATGTATACCAGGTTTTTAGCGGCTAAAGAAATGATCCAGATTTGTAATCCACCTCTTGAAGAAGCAATTGCATTTGAATTTTATAAAAATAAAAAAAAGCATCTCGATAATATTAACACTCATGCTCAACAGAATCTGGAAATACTGAAGAACTGGTTGTTTAATGAAAGTAGGGTGGAGGCTATATTGCCTCAGGGTGGAGTAGTTTGTTTTGTGAGAATAAAAGCTGACCGATTAGATTTTAATGTTTTTTATAATATCCTTTTGAATGAGTTCGGTACCCTTGCAGGTCCGGGTCATTGGTTTGATATGTCAGATCGTTTTATGAGGATTGGATTTGGATACACGGGAGGTGAAGTATTGCGGCAGGGATTGGATAATATTTCGACGGTGTTGAGTAAGATGGTCTGAATGAGATGGTTATGGGGGATTGGCAATGGAGTCAATGGGTTTAATTTATCCGGTGGATAAATTAAACCAGCGAATAAATTCGCCGCTACTGGGAGCAATACTTATCTTCGCCCCGCATGTCAGATTTCGTAGTATCCGCACGTAAATATCGACCTCAGCGCTTCTCTGATGTGCTGGGACAGGAGCATGTAACCAAGACATTAAAAAATGCCTTATTGCGCAACAATTTAGCGCATGCTTTCCTTTTTACCGGCCCTCGAGGTGTAGGTAAAACTACCTGTGCAAGGATACTTGCTAAAGTGATTAATTGTCAAAACGCGATCGCAAATAAAGATGGAGAGCCATGTAATGTTTGCGATTCGTGCAGGATGTTTGATGAACAGGCTTCTTTCAATATTTTGGAGATGGATGCTGCATCCAATAACAGTGTAGAAGCTATGCGTAGCCTGGTAGACCAGGTTCGATATCAACCTCAACATGGCAAATACAAAGTATTCATTATCGATGAAGTGCATATGTTGAGTTCGAGCGCCTTCAATGCTTTTCTTAAAACATTGGAAGAACCTCCGCCTCACGCAATCTTTATTTTAGCGACGACGGAACGACATAAGATTTTACCTACAATTCTTTCCCGATGCCAGGTATATGATTTCAGGAGAATTCAGAATGAAGAAATCGTAAAACAATTATCAGCGGTTGCAAAAGATCAACAGATCAAAACTGAAGACGATGCCTTGCATATCATTGCTCAAAAAGCGGACGGATCTATGCGTGATGCCTTATCTATTTTTGACAGGATTGCCAGCTTCGGTGAAAAAAAAGTTACTTATGCAGACACGATTGCTAATCTCAACGTGCTGGATCATGAGTATTATTTCAAGTTAGTTTATGCCCTGTTGCGGGAAGATTCTATCCAGGTATTAAATACATACAGGGAAATACATCAACTGGGTTTTGATGGCAATTTATTTATAGATGGTTTGGCTGAGCATCTACGCCAACTATTAGTTAGTAAAGACAGGGCATCCTTTAACCTGCTGGAAGGAAGTGAAGATCTTCAGACTAAATATATTCAACAGGGACTTGCCTGTTCTACAGCATTTATTTTAGATGCCCTTGCTATAGCCAATGATTGTGATGTGCTTTATGATAAAGCTAGAAATAAACGATTACATGTTGAGCTTGCACTCATCCGGATTGCTTATTTGCACAGGCTCACCACTTCTAAACCAGACCTTACGGAACTGGTTGAAAAAAAAAATCCTGAACCAGAAATAAACATAATTTCTGAGCCTGTATATCCTTCCGTATCAAAAATCATTGAGGTTGAAGTTTTCGATCAATCCGAAGAGGATAATCCTGATGACGATATGCCTTCATTTAATCCGGGGTTAACATCAAAAGATTCTCTGGCAACTCCTAAAATCGGATCATTAAAGTCGATTCAAAAAAGAGCAGCCCGTTCCATTAAATCATCTTCCGATTCTGCCGTTGAACTTAAGATTGAGACATTTCAAAAAACCTGGAACCAATATTTAGAAACCAGCGAACTCATTATTTCGCTTAAAACAATCCTCACTCAGGCAGAACTGGTATTGGATAAAACCAAGTTGATGATCATGGTTGGTTCAAATCATGCCAAAAATATTATTCAACTTGAACATGCCTTATTAGAAGGTTTGCGACGATCGGTATCGGATAAACGACTCGAGATCGCAATAGTTCTGGATCCTGAAAAGGCCAAATTAAACGAAGACAATCTTCCTAAAAAAATGCTGACCAATAAAGAAAAATATGAAATCATGAAACAGTCCAACCCGGCTATTGATGAACTCATCAAAGTATTTAAATTAAAAATTGATCATGGTTCATAATGTATAATTGCCTTACCTGACAATGTGGAAATTCTTTATCCGGCCATTATTATTTTTATTGAATCCTGAAGCGGCACACTATTTTACTTTAAACGGTTTAAAACTTATTTGTAAAATACCTGGTGTAAAATTCCTCTTATCCCGGATCTATATTATTCGGATAAAACAAAAACCAATTGAATTATTTGGATTAAATTTTAAAAACCCAGTTGGACTAGCTGCCGGACTGGATAAGGATGGAAAGTATATTAGTGAATTATCGCTATTTGGATTCTCTCATATTGAGATAGGAACAGTAACTCCATTAGCTCAACCGGGCAACCCATTACCCCGGCTTTTCAGATTGCCAGAAGATAAAGCTCTCATCAACCGGATGGGATTTAATAATGAAGGAGCTGTATCAATGGCTGCGCGGCTTGATAAACTGAAAAAATCAAAAGATCTTATTCTTGGTATTAATATCGGTAAGAATAAAGACACACCAATAGAAAAAGCATGGGAAGATTATCTAAAATGTTTCGAAATTTTATACCCCTATGCAGATTATTTTACAATCAATATCAGTTCTCCTAATACACCGGGCCTGCGAGGATTACAAGATAGAGAACCTTTAATCCTGCTGTTGTCAAAAATAAATATTGCTAACAGAAGTAAACCTATAACAAAACCTATCCTGGTAAAAATAGCTCCGGATCTCGACATGGATCAATTAAGTGAGATCAAACAAATTTGTTTAGATCAAAAAATGGATGGTATCATCATCGGTAATACCACGTTGGACAGAAGCAATTTAATTACGGATTCACAACAACTCAGCACCATCGGTCCTGGTGGATTAAGCGGACAACCCGTATTATTAAAGTCAGATGAAAAGCTTTCATCCTTAATGAAGATGCCCGGTACTATTCCGCTTATTGGCGTCGGTGGAATCATGGATGCAAGCAGCGCAAAACATAAATTGCAGATCGGTGCATCCCTGGTACAGGTATACACTGGTTTCATTTATAGCGGACCTGCTATAGTCCGGGACATTTGTCGGTAAGTTAATCCTTGAACATAAGTCATCAATTTTATTGAAGATATTTGCTTACCTTATGTTTTACTTTGTAAGATGGATCAGAAACATATGAATATAGCACTTATAGCTCATGATGGCAAAAAATTGGATATGGCTTCGTTTATTTTTAAACATCACAAGTTACTACAGGGAATGACATTATTTGCCACGCTTACTACGGGTACTTATATTGAAAAAGAAGGTATTCATGTAAATAAATTATTATCAGGACCGAAGGGGGGTGATGCACAAATTGCAGCCATGGTTGCAGAAGGCAAACTAAATGCAGTATTATTTTTCAGAGATCCTCTCGATGCGCATCCGCATGAGCCCGATGTACAAATGCTGATGCGGGTATGCGATGTATACAATATTCCATTGGCAACCAATCCAGCTACTGCGACGATGATACTCGATACATTGGCTTTAAAAGGAGTTTAATTTTTTTTTATTCGGTATAAGCACCTAACATTTTTAATGAGTTTCGCCTCTTAGTCTTTTCACACAATTTTCTAAACTTCTATATTGATGATAACCTGCCTTCCAGATATTTCCTTTTGTTCTATCTGCGCTTTCAGGACTATTATCCAGGCCGCTGTCATACCACTCTCCGCGTTGATGATCGATGAGATACGTATCGATATAATTCCACTGTTTCTTAAATTTATTTAAATAATTCATTCCATCCTTCGGATAAAGGTCGGCCATGATCAATAAAGTATTTAAACCTTCAGCTTGTGTCCACCAATTCTTTCCATCATGGGTAATGGTGATACCAGGAACATCTTTGAAAAAATAACCTTCATCATAAATTCCTCCGATGGTATCATCCCATCCAAGTATTAAACATTGATCAACCATTTTTTTTGCAATTTTCCAGGTTGTAGTATCATCATGCCAGCCGGCGACCTCTGAAGCTTCCATTAATAAATAAGCAGTTTCGATATCATGTCCCCAGGATACATGATCGAGGCCATGATGTGATAATATGACTGCTCTATCCGAATCTCTGAAACTTACAGGGGTCCAGTCTGGTTGGAAAAATAAAATCAGGTTGCCTTTATCATTGACAATTTTGTCCCGTATCAGGTAAATCATTTCTTCCAGTCTTTCTTTGACCAGGGGATCAGGCCATATCGAATAAAGTTCAGTAAGTGCTTCAAGTAAGTGAATAGAACTGTTTTGATCTTTATATCCCAACTCCGAAGTTGATGGGGTAGACGGTTGACGAATTAAATGGCTACCCGATTTAGAAAGATGCTGATAATATCCTTTATAAATAGAATCATGAGCATGTTTTTCCAACCACATAAATGTTTTTTTGGCCAATGCTAATGCGGAAGTATCCTTGCTCATTTTATAATAAGCAGATACGGCATATAAGCCGAAAGAATTTCCATAGGCTGTTTTGGAAGAATCTCCAGCGGGTTTTCCTGATCGGTCTACGTCCTGAAAGTATCCGCCATATTGATGGTCCCACATTTTGTCCTTTAGAAAATGAAATCCGTGTTTTGCAAATTCCTGAAATTTTGTTTCAGACGGCCAATGAACTGATGCTTTTGAATTATTCCAAAGGTGTCTTGCCTGGGAAACAATCATTTTATCTTGTTTGCCTATTGGCTTAAATTCTTTGTCGAATGTTGAAAGATAGCCTCCATATAATGTATCAATAGCCGCAGGGTACCATTTATCCACCAGATTAGATCGTAATAAATATTCCATGGAATCTGCTAAACCTTTTCGATCATAGGCAGGCTCTTTGGGCATGTCCTTTGATTTACAATGGGTAAACAAAACAATAAAGACCAGGTAATAATAAATGGGATATTTCATGAAAATGAATTTTAAGCAATAGCTAAAAATAGCTATAAAAGATATCAAATAATAATAGCGTGGATCAATGGTTGGTTTAATCGCACACCACTGTATCAAAACCGTACACTTTTAACCTGCTAAAACCAGTATACTATATTGACTTACAGTGTGTTAAATTTATGGCATGTCATTTACACTATATCTTTAATTATGCTTAGGAACTATATCATTGTAGCGATCAGGGACCTATGGAAATCAAAGTATTTTTCATTACTCAATATTTTGGGTCTTGGCATAAGTATTTCAGTTTGTTTACTGGTCATGATGTTAATCAATGATAGCAAAAACTTTGACCGCTTTCATCCTGATACAGATCAATTGTTTCGGGTGATTACTAAAGCTGTTCGTAAAAATGGTGGCCTTGAGCCTTACGCTACTTCTCCATATCCTTTGTCTCAACTTGAATCGAAACAATCCACGTTAGTGAAACAATGGGTGCCACTCATTAATCGGTTTAATGGAGAATTAGTAATAAATGATGCAAGATTTAATTTTCGTGGATTAGCAACTAAGCCAGGATTTTTTGAGATGTTTGGTTTTAGTCTTGAAGCTGGTAAGGCATCCGATTTGAATCAATCGAATGTGATCATTCTTTCAAAAGAATTAACTTTCAAATTGTTTCAGGATAAGAATCCGATTGGTCAGTTAATTAAATGGCAAGATCATGATTTTCCTCTGCAGGTAATAGGAGTCATGAAACCATTCCCGGGAAAAACACATTTGCAATTTGATGCATTGACTTCTATTCAGACGATTGAGGATTTGACTGGAAAAGCGGCATTCGGATTTAATGGAAACAACTGGTTGGATTATTATGCCGGTTATCATTTTATTAAATTGAATAAGACTTCTGATAAAACAAGTGTTGAGGCAGAATTAAATTCAATCTCTAAAGAACGCTATAAATCACTGGATCTTGAAACCAGGGATGCTGGATACCAATTTGAATTACAATCTATCAAGTCTATTACTCCGGGCATATTATTGTCCAATAGTATGGGCAAAGGACTTCCATCCGTGTTGCTCATATTTTTATCTGTATTAGGTTTAATCATTATTTCTTCTGCAGCATTTAACCATACGAATATGTCGCTGGCTAAGGCCGTGGGCAGAGTAAAGGAAATAGGTATCCGTAAAGTAGCCGGTGCCGAACGCAAACATATTTTTAGTCAGTTTATTATTGAAGCTATTATTATCTCCATCTTGTCGACTGTGGTAGGCATCGTATTTCTTAAACTTGCTATTCCGTTTTTCAACCGGTTGCAGTTTATGCAACTATTTGACATCTCCTTTAAATTTTCCACCTCCTTATTAGTGTGGTATTTTTTATTTGCTTTAGTGGTAGGGGTATTTATCGGTTTGGTACCTTCTTTAATCGTATCTTCTATACAGGCACTAAAAGCGATGCAATCCAAGGGTAATATCGGTCTTCTGAAAAAATTCTCACTGCGGAAAGGCATTATTATCACTCAACTTTCCATGACCCTGCTTTTCTTTTTTATTATTACTACTGGATTTAAACAAGTCAATTATTCTTTGCAAAATTCATTTGGCGCAGATAAAGATTATGTGGTCAACCTTAATCTACAAGGGAAGGATTATAGTAAAGTGAAGACTGAGTTTGGAAAATTAAAACAAATCAAATCCATCTCCGGTGCTTCCATTCTGATGGGATCGTACCAGGATAATTCTGTAGATATAAAGCTTGAACCTGGTGCAGAACAAACAACTGTACGGGATTATTTTATAGATGAAAATTTTATAAAAGATTTTGAATTGAACCTGATCGCCGGTCGTGCTTTTGAGCAGGATTACGCACTTAAAAATGAACGCACTGTAATCGTCAATGAAAACTTTTTGAATCGATTTAAATTAGGAAAACCCTCTGAAGCGATTGGAAAACCTTTTTATATAGATACTCAGTTGATATCCATCCAGGGTGTAGTGCGAGACTTCCGGTTTAAACCATCTGAATATGCGATTGAACCATTGTTACTTAGATATAATCCGGCCCAATTGAATCTATTGCATCTTCAGATGCATCGGGGAACAAGTCCTGAAGAAGCTGCTACCATCGTGAAATCGCTTTGGAAAACGATCGATCCATATCATCCTGCACAGTGGTCTTTTTATTCTGAAGATATTAAACGTACGTATAGTGATATGAAAGATATCGTTTGGGTAGTATCCGTCTTTGCTTTATTGGCAGCTATTATTTGTTTAATGGGTTTGTTGGGCATTGTGGCGTACACTATTTCAACGAAAAGAAAAGAAATTGCCATTCGTAAAGTCATCGGTGCTGAATTGAAAAGCTTAAGTTGGATTTTGTCAAAATCTTATGTTAGCTGGTTAGTCATTGCAGTACTCATTTCAATTCCGCTTGCTACCTTAATCAATAATCTCTGGTTACAACAGTTTTCCTTACGGGTTTCATGGTCTTTGATGTGGTTCATACCGGGTTTGCTCATTTTAAGTATAAGTTTAATTTTGACCGTAGGGATACAAATCGTAAATGCGTCGCAACATAATCCTTTGCAGGCGCTTAGAAATGAATAATTAATATTTTCAATTTTTTAAAATGAATCTCAATAGCATTAAAATTTTATTCCGGACACTGTGGTCAGGTAAATTATATACCCTTATTAATATAGTAGGACTGGCTATTGGCATCACTGCTATCGTCTGGGCGTATCAGGATTATAGATTCGCAATGAGTTTTAATAATTTCCATAAGGATTCTGAGCACATTTTTCGCGTCATCACAAAAAACGAAGGAAGCCAGCGATATAATGGATATTGTCCCTTACCATTAGCGCTTACTGCAAAACAAGAATTTTCTACTATCAAACAAACGCTCAGGATTGAAGGACTCTATACAGCCATCAAAGGAAACCAGGAGGAGACATTCTCATCATATATTCATTTTACAGACCCGGCATTTTTTGATTTTTTCAATTTTCCTTTGATTGAAGGATCCAATGACCTCAAAGACAGATCTTCAGTCTTACTCACCCAATCCGAAGCAAAAAAGTTTTTTGGAACTACTGATCCCATTGGGCAGACCTTATTGTTATATGCAGGCGAGACATACCAACAAACCATGGTAGTAAAAGGGATATTAAAAGATGCACCAGTTAATTCTTCGATCCAATTCAATATCCTTACCAACTTAGAGAATTATCTGAAGGGCGATGGCACTCCTCTTAAATCAGATGACTGGTCATGGATGGCAGATGTTCTTTTTTTAAAGCTTTCAAATGCCCAGGATGCCGGAAGATTAGCAGAAGACTTTAAAAAATATCTTCCGTTGCAATACAACGCACGAAAAGATATTAAAATCAAAGAATTTGTCATCGAGCCACTTTCTATGGTGGCGACGCATGATGAAGATATGGGCTCTGATGGATTAAACTCAAGACCTAATGCGTCAGCGATATATGGCCCTATGGCTTTAGCAATACTCATTTTACTATCTGCCTGTCTCAATTTTGCAAACACTACCGTAGCACGGTCCAACCGGAGACTTAAAGAAATGGGTGTACGCAAAGTCCTGGGTGGAACTAAGAGCCAATTAATCCTGCAGCAATTGGCAGAATGTTTAGGTATTGTGATCCTGTCAGTTTTATTATCCATGCTTATGAATACATGGTGGATTCCTAAGTTTAACAGCATGTTTAACGGAATTAAACTGGATGCACATTATTTTCAAGACCCTGGTTTATTAAAATTTATATTAATTATTCCAGTTATTGTTACCATTCTTGCAGGCATATATCCTGCCTATTATATCAGCAGATATAATGCAACACAAATCTTTCGTGGAGGGATAAAACTAGGTGGGTCTAATTTATTTTCGAGACTTCTGCTTGGACTGCAAATTATGATTGCATTCATCACTGTTACGGCAGGATTTGCCTTTGCCCGTAACTCTAAATTTCAACGGGATTATGATTTTGGATTCAACCAAAAAAATATTATAGGTATAAATCTTTCGAGTAGTGTATATGTACCGTTCAGAGATGCTTTATCTCAGATACCCGGTATCCAGGCTACTGCAGGTAGTAAGGGACATCTCGGATTTTCATGGCGTAATCTTCCTATTGAATCGGAAGGAGTGAAAAAGGAAATAAATTATTTTGAAATAGGCGAACATTACCTTGATGTCATGGGAATGAAACTGACCCAGGGACGAGGTTTCAATGAAGAAAATGAATCAGATATAAAGAAAAGCATAATTGTCTCTGAACAGCTTTGTGCCGCATATGGCTGGAAACCTGAAGCAGCTATTGGCAAACAAATGCAATTGGATACTCTTATGCTTACAGTCATTGGTGTGGCGAAAGATATTTATATGGGTGGCTTTTTTAACCGCACCGAACCACCGGTCTATTGCCAGGGGCCATTGGCCGGATATCGTACTTTAATTGTCAAGACGGATCCTACTGCTATAAAATCCGTTCATGATCAAATCAAAGCAAAATGGACAGCGTTATATCCACTCAAACCATTTAATTCTTTTTACCAGGACATGGTAGCTGCTGAAGCACAAGATGTAAATAATAGTATAGCTACGATCTTTTTATGGTTTGCTATCATATCTGTTTTATTTACGGCAACGGGAATGTTTGCATTGATATCACTGACTATTCTCAAAAAAAACAGGGAGATCGCAATTCGGAGAGTAGTAGGCGCTTCGATGAAAGATATCGTAGCCGTGATCAACAACAGCTATTTATTGATTTTTATCATATCCTCCTTCCTTGGAATTTTCGCAGGAAAAGCATTAACCAAGCTTTTGATGGATTTAATCTTTAAAATAAATATAGGAGTGAATATGACCACGATAGCTCAATCTTTTGTTGGCATATGTCTTCTCATCCTTTTAGTCATTGGAATAAAAATATTCCAGGTCGGCAAAATGAAGCCAGCCTCGGTTTTAAAAGCAAATCAATGAGAAATAAGCCTATTCAACTAATTCAAAAAAGGATCCTTCCTTCAACTGTACAATTCAGATTAATTTAATATTACACCCTTTTAAAATAAATTACTCATATGAGAATGATACTGTTTACATGTTTGATCCTCGGCTGTGTGATGACCGTACAAAGCCAGGAAAATATGGATCAGGCTGGAATTACGAAGGCTCTACTCAATTATGTAGAAGGCTTTTATGAAGGAGATACTACTAAATTGATAGCTTCGCTTAAACCGTCTTTATATAAAATCGGTTATTGGAAAAACGAGAAGACCGGAATATATGATTTTGACGGTAAGATGACATATACCCAGGCTATTGCTTATGCGCGCAATGTTGCCATTAAAAAGAATTTTGCAAAAGCAGATGCATCTAAAAAAGTAATCGTACTCGACGTGCATGATCAGACCGCGGTAGGTAAGGTGACTGCATGGTGGGGGATTGATTATGTGTTGTTAAGCAGGGAAGGGGATCATTGGATGATAGAGGAAGTGTTGTGGGAAGGACCGGCGTTGAAGAAGTGAGGTATGAGGAGCGAGGTATGAGGTAGGAGCAATGAGGTATGAGCAATGAGGTAGGAGGTAGGAGGTAGGAGGAATGGGCAATGGGCAATGGGCAATAGGCAATGGGCAATAGGCAAGTAGAAATAGTAATTAAAATAATAGACAATTTAAAATAGGCAATTTGAAATAAAAATTAGTATAATGAGCAATAGACAATAAGCAATGGGCAATAAACAATAGGCAATGGACAATATGCAATAATCAATAGGCAATGGACAATAGGC
>JBDTUE010000130.1:0-11620 GCA_040007895.1 Saprospiraceae bacterium
CGTGAATCACTACGATATCATTTGCATTCCCATATTCACAATCCATATCGGAAATAGTGGGCTTACTGATATAGATTTGAAAATCGTACAATAAAGAATCTCCATCAGAAAAATAAAGTCTCATTTTATTATTTATGACAGTAGGTACCTTACTGGGAGTAGTGACAATGATCGATGTAGGAGTAATATAAGTAGGAGTCAACGTAGCTTTTTGATCATTAAACCATATGGCAACGGTGTTTTGCAAATTTTCGCCGATGATAGCTATTTGATTAGCTTGAAAGGCGCCTACCAGCAATGAATCCTTAGAGGTGGGTTGGGTGACCCGTACGTATCGAATCCTTGGTCTTCCCTCATTAAGTTGATCTACCTTATTACAAGATAGGTATATACCCAAAATGAACAGACTCAGTAGATAAGTCAATATTTTATTTGTTTTCATATTAATTTTCTTAATCGGTATTAATATTGATTGATTTATTGGTTATGGGTAATCTACAGCAGGTTTTTGCAAATTAGGTGCCTGAGATATTTCTGCGGATGGAATCGGTAAAAGGAAATTACCTGAGTTGGCATTTATTTTCCTGTTAGCGGTCAACCATGGAGTTTTACGAATCTCCCAGAAATCCGGTTCCGGAGATTTATTAGGTATACAATAGAATACCTCTCTGTCTTGTTCATTTAATAAATCATATGCTTTTTGCGGATTCCAATAATGCAGTGATACAAAATCATACCAAGCCATTCCTTCCATAGAAAATTCAAGCATTCTCTCTTTGAATATTTTATCGAAAGTCAATGGAGTCGCTGCTCCGGTGACCGGGTCAGTTGCTAATACAGGAGGTAATCCGGAACGGGTATGTACTTTGTTGAAATAAGTCAGTGTAGTTGCATCAGCAGTAGATGCACTATTACCTAAAGCAGCTTCTGCATAAATCAAATAAAGTTCTGACAATCTCATCATGTATGTGTCGTATCCATATCGCTGAGATGCTGCCTCACCGTTCATATCTTTTGCTTTGCCACAAACATATTTTTTAATAGCCAGGAAAACCCGTTGCGCATCGTTAGCCGGAGAATAAATGAGTTTTTGCTCTCCTGCAGGATTGTACAAAGACTGAGTGATTTCAGGATACCGTGAACCTGGCATCATAAAAGTTGCATGCAATCTTTGATCTAAGGTCTTACCCTTTATAAGCGTATCCATTTTATTGACGTCCTCCAAACCTTCATACATTTTGATCATCCACCAGGTTGCACTTTTATCACCACCCCATCCATCTCCATTGGCTATATCTGCACTATAGGCAAGATAAGCGGGAGAAGAGTTTTGTGTACCCCATGCAGTAGGAGATGTATAAACCCATTGTAATGAAAAGATGGATTCAGTATTGTTGTCATATGGAAACTTAAACAGGTCTTCATAGTTTTTTTGCAGCGCATAGGGACCATTATCAATGACCAGTTTGGAATAATACTTAGCACTATCGAGAAATGTTTGATTTCTTGTGGTTCCTGCTGCTTCCACACCGGCTCTATTTAGATAAAATCTTGCCAACATAGCTCGTGCGGACCATTTAGTCAGTCTGCCTGGATGAGTAGGTATCTCTAACAAATCGTTTTCACATGCTCTCATTTCCCTGGTAATGAATCTCCATACGCTTTTGACCGTATTCCTGGAGATAGACGTGTCTGCCAATAAAACCTGATTGTTTTCAATAACGGGCACATCACCCCAATTCATTACTAAGAATCTATATGCGAGAGCCCGCATAAACCGTGCTTCTGCAATAGCATGTTTTTTAATATCCGGTGTGACTTCAGCTCCGGCATATCGATTGACATTTTGTATAAAAAGATTAGCCTGGGCAACGACAACAAAAAAAGATCTCCATGCAAAACCATTTTCAGGTGTCACCCCGGTGGTATTGAAGAGTACGTTCCCTCTGTCATTGTATGCAGAAAAAGCAGTGCCTGCTCTAAAATCACCTAAATTATAGGATGCTTTATCATTGTAATCAAACCATACTTTATTATAAAGTGCAGCAGTAGCTGATAATACCTGCTCGTTTGTTTTATAAAAACTCGCATCTGTAATGGAGTCCGTAGGTGGCTTCTCAAGAAAATCTTTTTTGCAATTGACTAACGTGATTAAACAAAAAAGTATGAAGCAAGAATTAAAGAATATTTTATATTTTGACATGACCTGAATTTCGTTTAAAAGTTAACATTAAGATTAAATGTATATAGCGGCGTCAACGGATATCTTCCAAAATCCAATCCAATGGCCTGATTAGAAGAGCTGGCATCTCTTCCAACATATGCACCTACCTCAGGATCATATCCTTTGTATTTGGTAAGTGTATACAGATTTTGAACTCCTAAGGTTGCTCTTATTCCCTGTATAATTTTTTGACCTCCGAATAAAGTAGTGGGTATGTTATAGGACAACGACACATTTTTTAATCTTAGAAAAGAACCTTCTTCCACCCATTTATCCGTAATTCTGGTGTAGTTACCGTTAGGCCCGTAAGAAATGCGGGCAATATCGGTTTCAGGGTTAGCTAACTGCACTACACCATCTTTCGTAATCGGCCTGGCATAGTTGGAAACAGTATTGGGAAGGTTTCTGCTTAGATTGATATTATTTGGATTGGTAATGTTCCTGAACATGTAATTATAAATATCATTTCCATAGGTACCGGTAATCAATATACTCAAGTCGAAGTTTTTATATGAAAAATTATTGGTCAATCCTCCAAAAAGTTTTGGCCAGGGGTTTCCTATATAAGTAAGATCATCTTCAGTGATTTTTCCATCCGGTTTACCAGCGGGTCCGCTGATGTCTCTATATTTCACATCACCTACCCAGATACCTTGTGCTTCATTGGTAGGTAATCTATTGCCATTATTATCTACAGGTACTGCACTTTTTTCAATTTCATCCAATGATTTGAATATACCATCTTCAATATATCCTCTAAATAACCATGGTGATCTACCTACAGCTGTACGTTGCGTCCAATCATTGAGCCACCAGGATGTCCGGTCTATAAAGCGTGAATCTGATGTCAATTTAGTAACTAAGGTTTTGACAGATGATAAATTTAAACTGGTCTCCCATCTGAATGACTTTCGATCCATATTCGTGGTGTTGATCGTAAAGCCCCATCCTTTATTTTGCATAGAACCAACGTTGACAGTAGGAGCAGCTACCTGGCCTTGTCCATTAGATCCCATATACCATGGCAATTGAGCGCCCATGAGCAGATTGTCTGTATTCTTAATATAATAGTCAAATTCAATCGTCAGATTACTTTTAAACAAACCCATATTGAGACCTATGTTTCTTGTAAAAGTAGATTCCCATTTTAGGTCGGGATTGGAATAAGAATTCGGTAAAAAGCCAGAGCCCCAGGGTGTTGCGGAAGCTGAAAGAGGTGAATATATACCTGCAGAATAACCGGAATTGCCTGTGGTACCGGCTTCCAATCTGATCTTCAATTCATTGATTAAATCCGATTTATAAAATTTCTCTTGTGAGATTCTCCATGCACCAGATATAGAAGGGAACCATCCCCATCGGTTATTAGGTCCAAAATTTCTGGAACCATCTCTTCGCAAAGTACCTACGAGATAATACCGGTCACTATAGTTATAACTTAGTCGTCCAAGAAATGACTCCATAGCCCAGGGGCCTGATCCACCTGAATTTCCAGCAGTTGACTCATCTCCTGCTGATATATCACGAATATTATCAGTTAAAAAGCCTGATCTGGAAGAAGTCGAGTTTCTCCACTTGGAGGCTTGTGCTTCATGACCAACCATTCCTTCTATAGAATGATGGCCAAATTTTCCAGAGTATTCTAAGAATTGACCAAGGTTCCAGTAATAACTATTATTGGAACCATACGTATAAGTAGATGTTGCGTTTTCAGCCCAACCAATTTTATATCGTGGAATATAATATTCCGTATTGGTAAAATCAACATTGCCATTGAGTGAATTTCTAAACCTTAATCCCTTATTAAATTTTATAATCATATTGGCACCGCCTAAAATCTGTCTGCGTACCTGGTTATTATCTATCAGGCTTGCAATCGCAATCGGATTGACGGGAGCAAATTGATTCGCGCCATTTATGGGATCACCTCCTCCCCAGGTACCATCCAGATTAGTCACAGGAATCTGAGGTGTATTACTGAGGGCATTTGAAATCACATTTTCCTGGCTGGTAGAAAGTTTTTCATTGGTCTGATTAAAACTAAGGTTGAGTCCGAGAGTCAACCAATTTTTTAAATCATTATCAAGATTTACCCTGGTAGATATTCTTTTAAATCCCGATCCAAGTGCAATACCTTTTTGATCAAGATATTCTCCGGAAATAAAATATTTTGTTTTATCATTTCCTCCTGAGACTCCAAGAGAATGTTTGTCCATTGGCGACCATCTGAACAATTCTTTTTGCCAATCCGTACCATCACCAAGAATGGATGGATCTAAAAATTCATTTGGTGTATTCCCACCTGCTACCTGGTGAAATTCTTTTACCATTTGAGCATACTCTCTCAAATTCATTAAATCCAATCTTGCCGGAGGCGCCTGTTCGATATGTTGATAACCATATGTGAACTTTGTTTGACCACTCTTTCCTCTTTTAGTAGTGATCAAAATAACTCCATTTGCAGCTCTGGCACCATATATAGCTGTTGCGGATGGCCCTTGAAGGATCTGAATGTCATCTATGTCTGCAGGATTAAGACCGGCCAAAGCATTAGAAGAACTGCTTGATCCAAAGGACAATGAACCTACTGCAATCTGAACACCATCGATGACATAAAGTGGTTCTGTACTGCCATTAAGCGTATTGACACCTCTGATATTTACGGATATACCTCCACCAGGCTGGCCGGAGTTTTGAGTTACATATACTCCACTGGCACGGCCTTGAATTGCCTGCTCAACCGTAGTATTGATGGTACGTTCTATTTCCCTGGAAGAGACAGACACCTGAGCAGTGGTAAGATCAGTTCTTTTTGAGGTCCCATAACCTATGACTACTACTTCTTGTAATAACTGAAGATCCTGATCCAATGTAACGTTGATCACAGTCCTTCCACCCACTACGACTTCCTGAGTGGAATATCCCAAGTAGGATACTACCAACGTGGCGTTTTCATCAACTAAGATTCTGTAATTTCCATCTACATTCGTCGTGACACCATTCGTAGTTCCTTTTTCTACTACGGTGGCGAATATCGGTACCCCATGGTCATCAATGACTTTTCCTGTGACCGTAATGGTTGCAAAATTTTTCGTTGATGCATTGTTAGTAGCCATACCAATGACAGGTATAAAAAGAAAAGCAAGAATCGAAAAAACAAACATTAGTTTTTCTAAATACCTGGTCATCCCATGACGCAGAAAATAACTTGAGGTGGTCATTTTGACATTTTGCATTTTAATTAAGGTTATTTATTTAAACAATAAAAATTAGTAATAAGATATAAGATACTCAGCGATGAGATCTCAATTGAACAACAGAGGTTAAAGGAAATAATGGGCGGATGCCAATACGGTAAATGTAATTTCTACTATCAGGAGAAATATGGATCATACAAAGCAGAGTTATTATCAGAGAGTATCTAAAAACGTAACAAATTCTTAATAAAGTTATAAATTAATTAATACTATTAGAATATTGCAGTCATATTAATAAGTTAAATTTTATTTATCGTCTCTAAAAGCAACATATTATCCTGTTTATTTAGGCTTTACAGATATTTTTAAATATTAACATAATTGACTTCAGTTTAATATTAATTTTATCATTTCGTTGCACTATTTTATCCAAACTATAACAAATAATTGCAGAATGCTATAAATCAAAATTCTTATCTCCACATTTTATTGGTAAATAAACTACTAGTACTTTTTTTCTTTACGCTTCTCCTAAAAAAAAAATTTCGGTTGAAATTGTAACCCATCCCCTATATTTTATTGAATAAATAGGTCTGAGGCAGGTAGGATCGGAGTGGCCTTGCTTTAAAATTCCCAATTTTAGTTCATTGGGTTGCTATCAGATCGTAATCCGTGATCTTGAAAGTAGCAGATATCGGATTCAAAATGAAAATCTTACCTTAGGAATAAATTCAACTCCATGAAAGTTGCAGTTGAACGTCCAGACATGAAAACAGGTTAGTCAAATATGTAGCAAATAAAAAATCCTGGAAGTAATATGTCTCCATACTAACCAGGATTTTATTTTGTGACTAAGGCTAAAAAAAATTGTCTTAAATCGTTAGCCTCATTCGGAAGGATGAAAATTTACATTGCTTTTTTGTCAAAGGTTATTGCACATGCTCCATTTGAGAAGACATACAATGATTATCATATAAACAATGAATGGCACAGGCTGCCTGAGCTTTATAGCCCTGATGTAGTAATAAAATTACCTTACCCTTATCATTCTTTACTTCACATAATCCGGAATGATCAGCGGTACCAATGCTAAAGGTCTGGGCTTTATCATTCATATAATATTCAAATGTATTATTTTTAGGAGCCCTGCCAATGATATTGCCAGTTGAATCTATGACATTGCCACTATTATCTATTTTAGTCGTAGGGTGACCTGATTTATCAAGGCCAGCAACGGCGGTTAAAGTACCGATTTCTTTGTTGTTGTAATGAATATGACCTTTTGAGTCAACCCATGGGATTGATTTCTGTGCCAATGCATTAATACAAACCATTAATACAATTGACCATGACATTATATTTCTTTTTCATTTTGTATAGATTTAAAATACAGAGCCAGGCTGACCTATCAGGCACATTCCTGATTACAGTCAATATCAAATTTGATAGTAATCAGTATATACAAATCCTCGTTATTAAAGCTACACTAGTCTGGTTTAATGGATCGGCTTATCCGGTGCCGGCGCTGAAGCATGGTATTCATCCCGGACGATATGCGCATAATTGTCCATCAGTGATACCACTTTATCCCTGCTATCAGATTTTACGATAATACCCAGATGATGATCGAGATCATTCATGGTCCATACGATCTCGGGGTCAGTAAACCTGGAGTAATCCGGTTTTTCATTTTTAACAAGTGATATAAGGATGCCTGCCTGTGAGTTAGAGGATGGAATGGTTTTATACGTTTGATTAGCAGCGTTGGTAAATTCGATCTTGGCCCATTCTTCCCAAAGATTGATTCCCGTTGCCATTTCAACTAATTCAGCAATATGTGCACCACCCACGCGAGCGGATGTTTCTATAAAATAAAACTTTCCATCTTCATTACTTTTTAATGCTTCCGTGTGGGTAGCGCTATATCGTAGATTAAATCCACTGATGATTTGTTGATTAAGTTTTTCAAGTATTTTATTATCCTCTGAGGTCTGATCCATGGTTACAGATCTGAAAATACCACCACTATGAGCCACCTCAAAAGGAGGAGCCATATATTGACTGCATCTTACAAAGTCCACTATTCCATCGTGAACGATACTATCCATATGATATACCTCGCCAGGTATGAACCGTTCCAATAAATACAAATGACGGTCTTCACCGAGTTCATGAAGTTTTTGCCACAGTTCTTCACCACTATTTATTTTTTTTATTCCTGTAGCAGAAGCTTCGCTTCGTGGTTTGAGCATCCACGGTACCGGAACCTGACTAATAAATTCATTGACCATTTTATCATTGAAAACAGCAGTAAATTCAGGAACAGGTATTCCGGAAGCTTTTGCTTTTAATCGCATCGCCAGTTTATCTCTGAAATAACGAGCAGTAGTTTGACCCATGCCGGTTATCCTGAACTCTTCTCTAAGCAATGCTCCTTTCTCCACATCAAAATCATCTAAAGACACGATACGATCTATCTTTTCATTGCGCATCAGCCAGGCAAGACCTTTGATGACATTATCCATATTCCAGTGATTGCGCTCATCAGAATCCACATAAAAGATATTATCAAGGCTTTCTCTTGGCCAGGCTTTATCTTCATGTTTTTTTGATGTGAGTAGAAATACTTTTGCTCCGCATTTTTTAAGTCCCTGCATAAATCTATTGCCTTTATAATAAGAGGCAATACAGAGAAAAGTCAATTGATTATCCATATCCTTAATCTTTATTGTTTCAATCCTGGAAGTCTATACAAGGATAATTTTATTTTATTAAATCCTCAATCCATTGTTTTAATAATAATACTCCGTATGCTGTAGCGCTACGTTGTTTACCATAATCCGAATCCATCATAGCTACACCGGCAATATCTAAATGAACCCAGGCTGGATGATTTTCTGTAAAAGCTTCTAAAAATTTAGCAGCTGTGATTGCTCCGGCAAGTGGTCTCGTAGCTAAGTTTTTAATATCCGCTATATCGGAATTCATTTCCTCCTGGTAATCATCCCATAGTGGCAATCTCCATACTTTTTCGCCACAGGTCTCTGCAGACTTTTTAAACGTTTTTGCCAGATCGTCATTATTGGTAAATAAGCCCGCCGCTTTATATCCCAACGTCATAATAATAGAACCAGTCAAAGTAGCCAGGTCCACCATAATATCCGGTTTATGTTGTTTGACCATATAGGAGATAGCATCAGCCAGGATCAATCTTCCTTCAGCATCTGTATCAATAACCTCAATACTCTTGCCGCTATAAGATTTAAGCACATCACCGGGACGATAAGCATCTGGGCCTATGGCATTTTCCGCAAAAGGTATGACTGCCGTTAAATGCACATTTAAATTTAATTGTGATATGATGTCGATGGCACCCAGCACGGCTGCTGCACCACCCATATCACTTTTCATCAAATGCATATTGAGAGGATCCTTAAGGCTGATTCCACCTGTATCAAATGTTACACCTTTTCCTATCAACCCGATGTGCTGAGGTTTTTTCCTGGTTTTCGGATGATACTTTATGATGACCAGGCACGGTGGAGTTTTACTTCCTTTACCTACTGCATAAAGTGCTCCAAAATTTTGCTTTAACAAAGCGAGATGATCTAAAACCTCAATATGAATTTCTTTTGAATTGAATCGTTTCCGGATCCAATCCGCCATAAAAGCTGGGTTTTTAAAATTCGCCGGCATATTCACCAGGTGACAAATCTCCTGCTGGACTTCTGCAAGAGTTATTCCCTCCAATACAGCTTTTTGAATCCTCGTCTGTTTATCGGGAATAAAAAAATTCAACTTGCCGGTTACATCTTCCCGCTTCACTTTATAATAATCGACCCGCATTTCAGCCAATGATACTCCATTACAAATAGCCGTTATGGTTTTGGATGCTAAAAGTTCAGGGATGATCAAAACAGTATTCATATTTTTAGCCTTCTCCTTACATTTAAAAGAAGCTAACCTGACGGTATTTGATAATTTTGAAATGTTATCTTTTTCGTTAATAGGAATCAACACCAGCCTGGATGCACCAACCCATTGTTCAATCGTTTTTTTATGATTTAATGATTCGTTTTCAATTAATTGTATAGCCTGTTGTACCCAGGCTTCTTCCCCGATAGTGGTAAGAAATTTTATAAATTTTTTCTTTTCTTTTTCAGGAACCGGAACCAGGATTACATCAAAGTCCTGAACCTCTGATAAGTCAATCGTCGGAATACTTTTTATCATGCGTAAAGATCAGAAAAATAAATACTTCAAAGCAAAAGGAAATTCTTTTCCCCAAAATTTCTCATTATGTTGTCCGGAAGCAACAACGGAAAAATGAATACGGTCATTGCCCGGGTCAATCGATTTAAATTGTTGATAAAAATCCGTAGCAAATCCTTTCATGTTGGCCGCTTCTTTACCTCCGGCATAAAGATAGATATACTGGTCATGGCTCACGAGGGGCAAGTACATCATCCGGTCATATAACATATCCAGGATCTTCCAAAGAGATGGACTGAAGATCATTAATTTGCCAAACACTTCAGGTCGGGTGATGCCCGCCATTAAACTGATGAGACCTCCCATCGAGCTACCTCCTATCCCGGTATTCGATGGATCCGTATGACTACGATAAGTTTTATCAATCATCGGTTTTAATTTGCCAACGATCCAATCTATAAATAAATGCCCTCTGCCTGGTTCGGTCTGATAATGTCGGATATAATTAAATTCTTCAATACGTTTCTTTCCAGCATGATCAATACAGACGATGATGACTTCGTGCCTGTTTTTTTCCGCTAATACTGCCATCCTCTTGTGAACATGCCAACTGCCAAAAGGTGCACCTTCTTCAAATAAATTTTGTCCATCCATAAGGTAAAGCACCGGGTACTTTTTATGAGATTGGTAGTAATCATACGGCAGGAGCACGGAGATTCTTCTTTTTTTCCTGGTCCTTGGCAAAACCATTTCATGAAATACTTTAATAGGCTCCAGGTCTGTATCACATACTTTCGTGTTTACCCTCCATCTTGGGACCCATGCACGTATAGGCTCCCCGGGATCATCGATCACTCTATTTTCAGTTACACTTCCAAATTCATCGAGTTCAACATTAGCCCAGTGGGTGCGAAGAAATTTATACTCTATCGGTTGTTTGAGATTTGAGGGGATATTAAATTCAATTTTATATTCTCCAGGGGCGGTTTGTTTCATTTGATACTCATGCTCCTTCCAATCATTGAAGGAACCGGCGATACAGATTGGTTCACCTGAAACATCCGGAGTAGAAAGATTAAAAGACAAATGATATGAAGTCATGAACAGGATACAAAGATAAGAATATGAATTTTAGTTTCTAATGGATACGTGAAGTACAGAATTAAAACATGCAGACAGTGCTTAGGTTTAAGAATCTCTGAATTATTTTAACGAATTTGAACGTTCCTATGATCATAAAAAAATGATTATAGATATCACATTCATTTATCATGGGATTCAGGGTTTTAATCAAATATAGATGGTGATACACAGGCACCCTTGACTATTCACTCCTCATGTTTCTATATTAAAAACATACACCTTATCTTTAGTAAAAATATCCAGGTATGAGTGCGATTATTGAATGGGCTGAAGCAGTAAAACCATTAATCAAAAAGTATAAAGGGAAAAAACATCCGTTAAACTATACTACGATTTATGAATTACTTGTAATGACCATTCTTGCCGCCAGGGACAACGACCGGCGAATAAATCAAAAAGCTCCTAAACTATTTGAAGCTTACCCTAATATGGAGACTCTTCGCCTGGCCAACGTAGAGGAATTGAAAGAACTCATCAGCGGAATAGTAAATTTCAGGAACAAAGCAAACTGGTTATTGAAATTGGCGGAAGAGGTTAAAGAGGATAAAAACATTCCGCTTACATTAGATGAATTAACCAAACTTCCCGGTATTGGCAGAAAATCAGCCAATGTAATCATGCATGAAGCTAAAGCAAAACCTGAAGGCGTCATCGTCGATCTCCATGTACTTCGTGTATCTCCCAGGCTGGGTATTGCTATAGGAACAAATCCTGAAAAAATCGAAAAACAAATCATGGATGTCATTCCGAAAAAAGATTGGGGTGAAATAGGAATGGCTATTTCTTTCCTTGGAAGAGAAATATGCAGACCACAAAAACCTAAATGTCCTGAATGCGTCATGAA
>JBDTUE010000131.1:0-11598 GCA_040007895.1 Saprospiraceae bacterium
GCTAAGATAAGCAGTTTGTTCACTTTATGCAATCGATTGAGTAAAATGAATCCTTAAATATCATTCCTGATTACAGATCAGGATATTCTTTATTATTAATAGGAGTGAATACCTTAAATAATTCATTCTTACGTTTGGGCAATGGAATAGCAGGAGTTAACATCTAACGCTTCCATTTAATACTACATCCTGCACTCGGATATTGTTTTTTATTGACCTGGTTTCCTGAAAGTACAGCGTCCATGGCGGATCGAAGATCTTCCCCGGTCAACGGGGTTTCTGATTGTGGTCTTGAATGATCCAATCGTCCTCTGTAAACTAATTGGAGGTTGCCATCGAAAACATAAAAATCCGGCGTACAAGCTGCATCATAGTCTTTCGCCACTGACTGACTTTCATCATACAAATAGACAAATGGAAATTTATGCTCATTTGCAAACTCTTTCATTTTTTCAGGACTATCGGCAGGATATCTATCTATATCATTTGAACTAATAGCAATAAATGAAACCCCTTGAGGAATATAATCGTGTGCTACCCGTAAGATTTCAGGATTGACATGAAGTACATACGGACAATGATTACAGATAAACATGATTACGGTAGCCTTGTCTGATTGAAGATCTTCTAAAGTAAGATTTTCTCCGGATACAGTATCCAGCAGTTTAAAACCCGGAGCACGGGTTCCCAGGGGCAACATATTAGATTCTGTTAGTGCCATAAGGATGTAAAGATAGCGGACTATTTTTCGGGAGGAATATGCATTATAGAAAAATCATCTCTATTTATTCTTTCACTACATTTTGTGGGTTATCTGGCACCTAGTCTATCCTGCGGTGTGAATAATTATGATATGGCAAAACAAATAGTTGCAAAAAATCTAAATATTTCCATTTGGGGAAACTACTTTATCATGAGGTTTGAAAGCTAATAACTCCAGAACAATCCTAAAATCTTCAGCTTCAGGAAACCCGCAATATCAAATCCAAAACTATGGCTGTAATTATATTGATCCATGTCTATTATTATCATATTATTAGAAATGGAAGAATAAAAACAATCCCGAAAAGGTAAAGCCAGACTCGATTCCGCTTAGGGAGCTCATATATCATGTTTCGGATTTCCAGCCCATCTAAGCTTCAAATTATTTTACTACTTTAATCCATCCTTTATTTACAGCATGCTCTAAGACTTTCACTCTTGTCGCAATGATATCTACCGGCGTATTGGTAAGAATACAATAAAAAAATCCTGCATCGGGTATACTCACAAAGTCTGCAGTAAAACCTCCCTGGGATCCGGTATGAGAGTACATGTCCTGACCCTGGTATTTACTGATAAACCAACATAAGCCTATTTGTGAAGGTTTAGGATCAGTCCATTCTTTTAAAGGGTAGATTGTTCTGGCTTGTTGACGGATTTCACCTTCTACAAAATCATTCATCCCGATAGCATGTTCATATTTGATTAATTCGTTTACGCTGCTCCAGACTCCTCCATTACCAGACGCATTGAAAGTGGGCTCTTCTCCGTAATCCAATTCCTGCCACTGATGATTAGGAAGCGGTACATATGCATGAGTGACGCCGGTATCGGGATGTGGTCCATCGGTGATCGTACTATGTTTCATATGACTTGGAGTAAAGATTTTGATTTTTATATAATCCTGCCATTTTAATCCAGTGACTTGTTGAATGATTAAAGCCAGAGCGTTAAATGCAGGATTAGAATATTCATACTTGCTGCCGGGAGCAAAATGCAATGAATCATTTTCCAGGATGGGTGCCCAATTTTGTGCATCATCAGCAGTAAGGTAAAATATACTGTCTTGTTTTATCTTCCTGTTGTCCGGCAAACCAGATGAATGCGTGAGTAAATGATACAATCTCACTTTTTTACCTATTTCCTGATTTTTAAATGCAGGGAAATATTTAATCAAACTATCGGACAGACTTAGCTTTCCTTCAGACGCAAGACGAAGTATACAAAAAGCAACAAAAGTCTTTGAAATGGAACCGATATTGAATAATGAATTTCCGTTTATTGGCGTTAAGGTATGTATGTCTTCAACTCCTTCATATGCCTCCATGACCACCGAGTCCCAGGAAGTGATTTTAAGAGCAAACCCAGGATCTTTCAACGGATCTGTTTGAGGTAAACCAACAACCAAATCATGTGAAATAGAATAATGATCGGAGTTTATGCAAGTGCTTGAAAATAAACAAATAAGGATTAAAAAAAATAACAGTTTCATAAGTCTTTGGAATTTAATGTGGCTTTGGTCAACCCATAATAAAAACTATATTTATGGCATTAAAGCAGATAAAAATAATAATTTATGAAGATACGATTTTGTGGTGCAGCGAGAGAAGTGACTGGCTCTTGTCATATGTTGATCCTCGATGATGGATTCAAAGTATTGTTGGATTGCGGAATGTTTCAGGGAAAAAATAATGAGGAATTAAACAGGCAATGGCTGTTTAAACCAAATGAAATCGATGCAGTGGTATTATCCCATGCCCACATAGACCATTGCGGCAGGATACCTAAACTGGCCAAAGATGGGTTCGAAGGAAATATTTATTGTACTCCGGCTACGAGGGATTTAGCCTCTATCATGCTGATGGATAGTGCTAAGATCCAGGAAAACGATGCTGAATTTGAAACGAAAAAAAATGCACGACACGGTCAGGATATTGCTGTACAACCGCTTTACAGTATTAAAGATGCGGGAAGGGTCATGCGTCAGTTTGTAAGTTTTAATTACAATCGATGGTTCAGAATACATGACAATATTGAAGTCTTATATAAAGATGCAGGACATATTTTGGGCAGTGCCAGTGTAACGCTGCGGATTCGCGAAGGAAAAAAAATAGTGATGTTGGGATTTACAGCGGACATCGGCCGGCCTGCAAGACCTATATTAAAAGATCCTGATCCAATGTTACCGGTGGATTATTTAATCACTGAGTCAACCTATGGTGATCGATTACACGAACAATCTTCCGGAAATGATGATCGTTTTTTAGATATCATAAGAGAAACCTGTGTGCGGAAAGGTGGCAAACTGATCATCCCCGCCTTCAGTGTAGGACGGACGCAAGAAATCGTATATCTCCTCGATAAAGCTGCTAATGCCAAAACACTACCCCATATTAAAGTATACGTAGATAGCCCACTGGCTGTGAATGCTACAAGTGTCTTCCTGTCTCATCCGGAGTGTTTTGATCATGACCTTCACGAATACATGTTATTTGATAAAAATCCATTTGGTTTTAATGAACTGAATTATATCAAAACGGTAGATGAATCAAAACAATTAAACTTTAATAATGATCCTTGCATTATCATCAGCAGTTCAGGAATGGCTAATGCCGGCAGGGTCAAACATCATCTCGCAAACAATTTAGAAAATCCAAAAAACACAATCCTTATTGTAGGATATTGCAGTCCGGATACGCCGGGAGGAATGCTTCGCAATGGAATAAAAGAGATTAAATTATTTGGTGAAATAAAACAAGTGCGTGCAAATGTCGAAGTGATGGATAGTTTATCCGCTCATGGAGATCAGGCTGAGATGTTTAATTTTATCAAAAATCAAATACCAACCGCACAGAAAACGTTTTTAGTACATGGCGATGAGCAAGTACTGCCGATATGGAATAATTTTCTTACTGATAAGGGCTTTAAAAATATCACGGTCCCTTCATTAGGTCAGGAAATAGAACTATAAAATGAACAAACACTATAGCACTCCTCTCCTGATCTTACTGCTTCTTTTCGTCCGTTGTAATATTGCGGATATCAAATTTGAACAGCAAGACGGAGAATGGGCGATACCCTTGATTCAGGGAGAAATCAAAGTGGCTGATTTAATAAACCAGGCTACGACCAATGCAACCCTTCAGGTTTTACCGGATGGTTTATTGAATCTAAGATATACAGGAGACGTATTGCAAAAAACGAAGAAGGATATTTTCACCCCCATTCCCGGAGGTATACCTATACCGATGCTGGATACCATAAACCTGGTGACTCTTCCTGTAGTGAATAATGTAATTATTAAAAAAGCCATTCTTACCAATGGAAATTATTTTATCCAGTATAGTCACAACAGACCGGAACCCGTACAATTAAAAATGTGGGTTCCTGAAATGAAATTAAATAACCAGATCATCCGGCTCAATATAAATATTCCCTATAGCGGCACCGTACCGGTATCCGGCATTTCTGATAAATTTCCATTTGAGGATATTGTGATGATACCGGTAGATAATAAAATTGGTTTACATTATCAGGCTATGAACGCTAATAATGACATCTTTAAAATGTCAGGTATGTTTTTCCTCTATGATCAAATTGATTTTAAATATATTGAAGGATTTATCGGTCAAAATGTTTATGACCTTCAAAAGGACAGCATAGATATTGATTTGTATGACAGCTTTGTCCAGGGAAGTATTTATGTAGATGATCCAAAGGTCACCGTTACTGTCAATAGCTCATTCGGATTCCCAACTAAAGCTTTAGTCAACCAATTTGATCTTCAATCCCGGGATGGATCCCTGATTACATTTAAAAGTAAAATCCTGGATGATGGAATGTATTTTGACTATCCAAAATTGGCAGAAGCTGGTCAAACTAAATCTACTACGTTCATTTTTACTAAAGCTAATTCGAATATTAGTGAAGTTTTCAATACGCAAGCCAAACGGGTAATCTACGATATAGATGCTTTATCTAATCCATTGCTAAAACCAGACTCTACTACTTTTATTTCAGAGAATAGTAAGTTTACGATTAACCTTACTGTAGATCTTCCATTGAAAGGAAATGTAAGTCAATATCCTGCTTCCCGGATTTTCGAAACCGATGCTTCGAGCCTCAATGATCTAAGAGATGGTTCCTTATTGATTGAATCTACTAATGGTATTGCCTTGTCTGCTGACGCTCAGCTTTATCTCTATAATTCCAACAACCAACTTATAGATTCTGTATTCACCATTCCTCAACCACTGTTTAAGTCTGCCCTTACGGATGCTCAGGGTTTTTCCATACAACCTGTAACCAATACATTGACGATACCGATACCTGCCAATAAAATTTCTCCGTGGTCACAAACCAGAAAAATAAAAGTAAATGCGGTATTCAATACTCCTGCAGGCAAAACGATTATCCAGATATCGGACAAAGATGTGCTCAAATTACGCATTGGTTTTGTAGGTAAATTGAAATTATGAGCTGGAAAATTCAACTTAGATTTTTACTGGTTTTATGTTTATTTAATCTTATCCTGCCTGACCTATGGGCTCAGGATCCTGGTTTAAGTTTAATCAATGCATCACAGATGCATACCATGCGTAATATTGCCATACCGTTTCCAAATAAAAATGTGCTTACCATCCCGAATGCTTCTGCAGAAGTATACAATGAAACCGGATTCACCGGGACTTGGCTGGGAAATAATGGTTCGGGTTCCAGAACCATTGGACTTCAGTCTATATGGGGAAAAATGGAACGCAAAGAATACCTTACATCCATTGATTGGAATGTCCAGACTATTGCATTTGGAAAAAAATTTAATAAATTTCAATTGTTGATAGCTCATGAAATTGAGGGAAAATCTGATCTTTTGTATAATAAAGACCTGATTGGGATTTTAGCTTACGGGAATTACGGTTATCTGCAACAAGAACCATTGGCAAAGACGCAGGCACTGGATATTAAACCTGCTGCGGATATCTCCGTATATCAATCCATTGGCTTACAAGCAGCCTATTTTTTAAATGATCATCATTCAATAGGCTTTGGAATAAAATATATTGGCGGCTGGTTTAATCTCAATACAGACTTTACAAAATTGGATGTTGATCTAAGAGACCCATTGACTATAAAATCGAATGAAGACTGGACCCTCCGATCTGCAAACCTGGTAGATCACCTTGCCGTGGACAGTTTAAAATTGAATGCGGATCAGGCCGGTTGGGGTAAACATCCCGGAGTAGGATTTAATGCGGGGTTTTCATTTCATACGGATAATCTACAAATTGGTATTCAAACAAGAGATGTAGGAATGATTCAGTGGAAAGGATCTCAATATTCAAGGAAAGGATCGACCGAATATTCAGGGATCAGGATTAACGATTTACTAAACATCGATAAAGGTATTTTCGATCACATCACTGATACACTAAAATCTGTTTTTGATATTAAAGAATCACCGACGACATATAATACACGGCTCCAGGCTAAAATAATCGTTGATGGACAATATAAATTATCTGATCATTGGAATATTGGAGGTTCATTCTTTTATAGCCAGGGCAGCATACGAGATTATTGGAGATGGATGGCAGGTGTAGTGTTTAGTCCGGCCGACTTTATACTAATAGGTGCCCACGTATCTATGGATAAAAATCAGCAAGTCGATTTGGGCCTATTGACTTCATTGAAGATCTCTATCGTCCACATCTATTTTGGTATCCAACCCATACAATCCCTGATCAATGAGAATACATTTGATCATGTATCTGGAACAATTGGGCTAAGTCTGCAGTGGGGAAAATAACCCTATTGTTTATTCAATTTAAAGTGGTTCACAAAATAACCAGGCCTTACTGAACCGGGTTTTGCTGTCCATCGTTTATTCACAATGATAAGATTTTGCGGAGCAAAAAGGAATATAGCAGGTTGTTGTTGGTATATGACCTCCTGCAATTGATGATATAACTGTGTGCGTTCTGCTCCCGGATCTCCGTGCCTTATTTTATTGATTATACTATCAGTCTGAGGAGATCCGAAGCCCGTGTAATTTTGTCCTCCGCTAGTATAACTCTCACTATGCCAAAAATCATAAGGGTCATCCGGTCCCGGAAACTGACTATCTGACAAGGCTGCTAATTCAAAATCATGATTATGTAATTGTTGTAATGTAAGCTGAATTGGTTTTGAAATCAATTCGATTTCAATACCTACTTTGCGTGCTTGTTCCTGGAAATGAATACCTACCTGTTGTCCTAAGCCGCCCGGTGAGACGAATAATCTCACTTTAAAGTCCCTGACTTTCTGAAGAATATTTTTATCCAGTATTCCATTGTGATTGGAATCCTTCCAGCCAGCGGCCTTTAATAAAGATCTGGCGGTATCCAGATTGTATGCTACCGGAGACAGGTCACGGGCATAATAGGATTTGGATGGTTGAAAAGGAGCTGCTATCCGTTGAGCATACCCTTTAAATAAATTTGCTCTTAACTGATCCAGATCGAGTAAGTGAGCCAATGCCTGCCGTGTTTTAAAATCATCTATAAACGGACTCCTTGTATTCATTGAAATATAGACGTATCGAATCGGCGGACCACTTATGAAATTCAATTTGGATTGCAGGCTGGAGTCCTCTTTCAAGGTAGTAAACATAGATGGACTGATGTCACCGGCTATCACATCGAGCAAACCATCCCTGAGCGCAGCTACCGCATTTGCTTCTTCAGGGATAATCCGATACATGATCTCATCCGGATTATTTGATAAATTGACAACACTATCTTTAATTACCCTTGGAATTTTATTGCCCCACCAATCCGGTTTACGCTTCAATTTTATATATTGATTCGTAACCCATTGATCTATCAGGTACGGACCACAACCTATGGCTTGCTCTCTTCCAAATCGTGGGTCAGCAAATTGAGTTGCAAAATTGATTGCTTGTTTATTTTGAATACTTACTGTGTCCAGTGCATTCATATTTTTCAATGTATTCCAGGATAAAGACCGCAAGATTAATGTAGAATCATATTTTGATTCCTGTATGAAAAAACTATTGGTAAATGATTGTTCATCGAGAAAATAATTGTCATTCGTCCAAAAAATTAATTCCCTGGGATTAGGAAGCAATTCTACACTGTCTATAGGTTCAATGACAGATCGTTTGCCACTACTTTCTACAAAGGGATTGAGCATTGTTTTTAAAGTAAACAAGATATCCTGAGCCGTGATTGGAGTCTTATCATCCCAGACTGCCTGCTCCCGGATCTTTATTTTAAATCCGGTATTATTACCTTGTTTTATATACTCTGTACGTTTTTCCGCAAGGACTGGTATATATTCCTGGGTGTAGGGATCATAATCCATTAAAGGTAGAAAAAGCAGATTCTCAACAGTTGCCGCTATTCCTGTAGAAGACAATATTGGATTGAGTTGATCTGGTTCCCTGGTTAATCGTACTGTAATTGTTTCATCAGAAACAATATTATCTTGATGACAGTTGGCTAAACAAAAACTTAATAGAGCTAGGATATAAGCCCGTTTTAGTGAGAAATACATATAAAATTTTAGAAGAATGAGGTAATTTGATGTTTAAAGGTAGCAGATTTAATGAAATCAAACATGAAGGATAAAATAATTTTAATCTGTGGTGGAAGTGGTATGATCGGAGCTTCGCTAAGTGATTATCTGACTCAAAGTGGTTTTAATATTAGAATTCTTACCCGTCAAAAAAAGAGTTCTACACCGCATGAACAATTTCTTTGGAACCCTTATAAAGAAGAAATAAATGACAAGGCGCTCGAGAATGTCTATGGCGTTATTAACCTGGCGGGTGCATCTATAGGTTCCCACAGGTGGTCGCAAAAAAGGAAAATTGAAATATACAATAGCCGCATATTAAGTACACGGTTTATCATAAAATGTATTAATGCAAAATCCATTCAACCCAACCTATTTGTTTCGACTTCAGCCATCGGGATTTATGGAAACAGGTCGAACGAAATTATAAATGAAAATTCAGTACTTCCAAAAGAGGATTTTCTTTCAAAACTTTGTGTCGACTGGGAGGATGAAGTTTCCAGGCTTGATAAAAACATCCGTACTATGATATTAAGGATAGGTTTAGTACTAAGTACGGAAGATGGGCTTTTAGCAAAATCAATTCTTCCTGCAAAATTTTTTTTAACTCCTGTATTCGGCAATGGCAAGCAAATTTATAGCTGGATTCATATGCAGGATCTTATAAACATTTTTTACTGGATGATTACGCATGAAACTGCTCACGGAGTTTATAATGCTGTTTCTATTAATCCGGTTAGTCAGGCTGCTTTCTCGATTCAATTATCCAAAACAATACATAAGTATATAATGTCGTTTCACATTCCGGCATTTCTATTGAAACTAATAATAGGAGAATTCGGTAATTCTTTACTGTACTCTCAACATATTGATTGTAAAAAATTAATTTCCGAAGGGTTTGAATTTACATACCCTACTTTACCTGGAGCACTTGAACAGCTTCTGAATTGAATAAGCTTCCATAAATGGATAACACAATTCCATCCAACCATTTGCAAGTATATATATACCCTGCTCCTCCCTCAGGTACCTTTTAAATTTGATACATTTGTGAGATGGATACCCACCTTCACCATGACCCTCATATCGAGTCCCATCTCAGGAGTTCGCAAACCTTGATTGATATCGTGATAGGTATGAGTGACGGACTTACTGTACCCTTTGCCCTTGCTGCCGGTCTTAGCGGCGCAGTAGATTCGAGTAAGATTATAGTGATTGCCGGCATTGCGGAAATCGCAGCAGGCTCCATTGCCATGGGTTTAGGAGGATATCTGGCGGGGAAAACTGAACAGGATCACTATGAGAGTGAACGGAAACGGGAATATTACGAAGTGGAACATTTGAGAGATCGTGAAATTGAAGAGACTAAAGACTTTTTTGCAAGCCTCGGTTTAAGCGAAGCTGTCCAAACCAAGGCTACTGAAGAGATATCCAAAAACCCGGATCGTTGGGTTGAATTTATGATGAAGTACGAATTGGGTCTCGACGAACCGGATCCAAGACGAGCAACAAAAAGTGCATTAAACATCGGCCTTTCCTATATCGCAGGTGGTATCATACCATTAAGCCCTTATTTTTTTATTGAAAATTCAAGTATAGCATTGCGATATTCTGTGATTGCTACTTTAATTTGTTTGTTTGCATTTGGTTATTTTAAAAGTAAAATCACTGGAGTTCATCCCTTGAAAGGAGCATTAAAAGTGATGGCCATCGGTGCAGCCGCTGCCGCTGCCGCTTTTGGAGTTGCAAAATTATTTGAATCTTAAATCCGTATAAAATCTCATTGAATGACAAAAGAACAAGGGTATCATAAAAATATACAAAACAGAAAGGAATATGATATTGCATCCGTGGCATGACGTAGCGTTGGGAGATAAGGCACCAGAAATAAGCTGGGCGTTTATTGAAATATCGCGTGGTTCAAGAGCAAAGTACGAGATAGATAAAAATTCAGGTTTATTAAAACTAGATCGGGTACTTCACTCCGCAGTCTATTATCCTGTAAATTATGGATTCTTTCCGCAGACGATGCAACAGGATGGAGATCCACTGGATGTATTGGTGATATCACAAATAGATATTACTCCACATTGTCTCGTTGAAGTCAAAGTGATTGGCGTCATGCGTATGACCGACCAGGGTATCACCGATGATAAAGTGATCGCAGTGGCACTCAATGATACCAGCGTAAACTATATCAATGATGTCAGTGAACTTGCTCCTCATATCGAACCAGAGTTTATGCATTTTTTTGAGACCTATACTTTACTGGAACATAAAAAAGTAACTACCAAAAAATTTGAATCCAAAAAAGAAGGGATTAAAGTATTAGAGGAAGGCATCCGGTATTATTGGAAAAACAAACCGGTACACTGATCATTTGGATCTATCTATTTCAATTGTTCATTTCCTACCCAGATACCGTCTAACACTACTTCACCGTTGTATACATACATACCTGCATAGACCCGCTTAGAAGTATCTGTAACGGCTTTATTATACTTTTCATTTAATGCAGGAGCTGCTTTTTCATTCACATAATACTTGGTAAATGGATAAATGATCCGGCCGGAATAACCTGTGATAGAATCTTTTTCAAGGTAGGAAGGATAGATGGACTCAACCTTGCATCGGATATATACTGTTTCAGCAGGTACTTCACTGGCTGGTTGGACCGAATAAAAACTGCACCTGCTGCTATCATCACAGGTATAATTGACCCAGATGTCCTGACCATTTTTATAGGCGAGGCTATCTTTAAATTGAAATTGCCAGGGCGATGGATTGATATTCAGAAAAGTACCTCTGAAAGGATCTACCGGATCTATTTGAGTACATGGAATTTTAATATAAACTCCATTTTTTCTTGTTTGTTCCGATGCCGACATCCAACCAGTCAATACATACCACTGGACAATACAGGTCAAAATGAAAAGCGTAAGAATGATATATTGTTTTCGATTCATGTTCTTCGCTTTTTAATCAATATATAATTTAAACTAAAACACAATACACCTAATGCAATAAAGGCCAGTCCTCTCCAGAGAAAGGAAAAATCGTATTCAAAAAATCGACAGATGATCCATGTAGCCAGAATAAGAATTCCAAGGTTGAGCACTGGCAATACTTCCTGATGTATTCCCCGGTAGATCATCCTTGCGGATCCTGCCAACACCAGGAAATTGGCCATCCATAACCAAATACTTCCAATCCCTTCCCCGAAAATGATCATCATTATTAAGATAAAACCTATCCACC
>JBDTUE010000132.1:0-11594 GCA_040007895.1 Saprospiraceae bacterium
ATTTTTATAAATATAATGGGGTGTGTAATTATCCACGAATTGCGCGAATTTTCACAAACGGTAATATGATAGTAAGGAACACTGAAAATTAACCTAAAAAGAGGACCGGTTATTTTTATAAACATATGTGGTAAGATGTTATCCGCGAATTGCGCGAATTTTCACAAACGGTAATATGATAGTAAGGAACACTGAAAATTAACCTAAAAAGAGGACCGGTTATTTTTATAAACATATGTGGTAAGATGATATCCACGAATTGCGCGAATTTTCACAAAACAGGTATATGATAATAAGGAACACTGAAATTAACCTAAAAAGAGGAACGGGTATTTTTATAGACATATGTGGTAAGAAGGTATCCACGAATTGCGCGAATTTTCACAAAACGGTTATATGCTAATAGGAACGATGAAAATTAACCTAAATCGGAGCAGTATTTTTATAAATATAATGGGGTGTGTAATTATCCACGAATTGCGCGAATTTTCACTAAAAGGATAAAAGTTAATAAAGAATACTGAAAATTAAACTATGTAGTTCAATCTCCCTTCGCGAATATTCGTGTAATTCGCGGATATTATCCCCTTGATAACTAATGATGTTTAGAATAATATTAAACGGAATTTCTGGCAGCATTGATAATACCAAAAGAAGATCTGATAATCAATCGTTCATATACTTCACGTAGTTTATGTTCTTTATATTCTGGTTTTCGCAATTGCATCAATGCATACTGTTGAATAGTAAGTAACGGCAATACGATTCGTTCCCGGGTGTCAATTGACAACGCATCGGCGGGATAATCTTCCATCAAACTACTGTGGCGTGTGAGTCTAAGCAGGTATTTCTCCGTACGTTGATACTCCTCATAAATCAATTTATATAAACCTGCAAACTCCGGGTCTGTCTCAAGATAGGCTGTCAATGGAAAAAAACATTTTTTCATAGCCATCTCATTATTTTCAATCAGGGTCTTGAAAAATAATGAAGTATCGTACAAGTCCTGAACTTCGGCCCATCGACCTTGTTTATCAATAAATTCTAATGCCGCTCCTACTCCATAATAACCTGGTACATTTTGTTTATTCTGACTCCACGAACTCATAAACGGTATTGCACGTAAATCATCCAGTACCAGTTGATCAGAAGATTTTCTTTTAGAAGGCCTGCTGGCAATATTAGTCTCACTATAATAGTTTAACGGACTTACAATCGTCAAATAGGAAATGAAACGTGGATGATTTTTTAAAAGTTTAAATGATTCGTAACCTACTTGAGCCATTTCTTCAATGAGCTGGTGATGTTTCAACGTCAGTGTATTAGTGTGATCTGCAAGTACATCATTATATATACCTGCATTCAGCAATTGCTCCATATTGAATTGTGCAGCATTGATCGTACCAAAACTACTGCTTACCGTTTGGCCCTGGATCGTTAATTGAATTTCAGTATTCGATATCTTATGACCCAGGGATGCATAAAATTTATGTGTTTTGCCTCCACCTCTCGATGGTGGACCGCCTCTTCCATCAAAGAAAATTACTTTGATTCCATATTCCCTGGATATAGACGTAAGCATTTCTTTTGCACCATAAATGCTCCAGTTTGCCATGAGATAACCTCCATCTTTAGTTCCATCCGAAAAACCAAGCATGATCGTTTGGCATTCACCTCTTGATTTTATATGGTTGCGATACATCGAATTGCTATATAATTCTTTCATCACTTGTCCACAGGTATGCAGATCATGAATACGCTCAAATAAAGGCACTACATCTACTGAAATGTCTGGTGATTCCCAGATACTGCGGATCAGATAAAATACTTCTAAAACATTTTGCACGGAATCACATTGGCTGATGATATATCTGTTGCAAGCTAATTCACCGCCTGATTTTTGGATATCCCGTATAGCCAGAATAGTTTTATAAGTATCATATGCTAAAGAATCTGCCGGCAAAGAAGGGCTACTATAACTGCCGATGGTGTCAGTTAGAAATTTAATCTTTTCCTGCTCTGTCAGACTAGAGTATAATGGAATTTCTGTTTTATTGAATGGTTTAAGTGCATCGATGACTTCCTGATGTATACTACTTTCCTGACGGATATCGAGGGACGTAAAATAAAATCCAAAAGATTGCACTTTAGCTATAATCGAATCAACTAATTCTAGAAATAAGCCATCATGTTCTGAAATAATAATTTGCCGTACCTGTAATAAATCGGATAATAACTCATTCTTTGAATAAGAAACAGGTTTGTTGGTATATAATGCAGTTAACATCTTTTCTATCCTGATCAGAATAGAATCGATATTTTTAAAAGTCAACCTATGCTTCAGCATTTCAATATCCTCCAGGTAGCATTGGAGAATATTATTATATAGATTTTGTGCAACTTCCCGCGTGGTTTTTTCAGTTACGAATGGATTGCCGTCTCGATCACCTCCCGGCCAAAAACCAAGATGGATCAAGGGTTCCTGATCATTGGCGGTGTCCGGTACGAGGTTGATCACCCTTTGATTGATCATGCCTATAGCCGGATAAAAAATGTTTTTCAAATACCAGATAAGACTGTTTGCTTCGTCTACTGGAGTTGGCCTTATATGTTTAAAAAACGGAGTTTTTCCTAATTGCTGAAGTAATAAATTAATTTCTGAGATTTTATTTCCTTCTACACATTTAGAAAGGTCGTGAATGATACCTAATACGGAGTCCGGGTAAAACTGTGTTGGATGTGCTGTCAATACTAATCGTACTGCAAAATCTTTTAATCGTTTACTTAATTCACCGGTAAGTCCTTTACTCTTTGTTTCGGTTTCTATTTGTTTTAAAGTGCCTGGTCCTTCCAGGTCATGCGTTTTTTGAAATGCTGCATCTTCAAGTGCATCAAACAATACTACCTGTCTTTCCCCATATTGAATGAATCTGAATAATAAATCAAGTCTGTCTTTTTCTTCCGTATAATCGGTCTGCGTTTTGAAAAAGTAATCTATGATTTCTTTAGGGCTTTTTCCTTTGGTATACCCTTCATCGCAATAGGTATCCAGCAGAGATAATAAGATTCCGGTTTTTTCAATTTTTTGAAATGGGAGTGAAGTAAAAAGACTATTGAAGAGTTGGAATTTTAGAAGAACTTCTTCTTTAAAAACCTGTACCTGGCCGGATAAGATTGACATAGGTGCAAATATCGACCTTATCCCAGAGTAATTATTTTTCTTTTAATTATAATTTCGAAGAGCAAGAAAGGGTGTAAATAACAAATAATAAGATTCTGGCTGTTAGAAAAGCCCTCTGTTTAAAACTTAATTTTTAATTTTGGATTATTGAGTTCGAGTTTGTTTTTTCCTTTGTACTTAGATAGATATTTGCCGTTTTCCAGTTTGTGACCAATGGTACTTTTATCGATGGAGTTTATGATCCAATATTCTTCAACACCGGCACTTTCATAGATTTCTTTCTTTTCATTCACATCGAACGAGTCATCCAATGGGGAGGTGATTTCGATGATTAATTTGGGGATCCCGAAAAACCCTTCTGATTGAATTAAATGGATATCCTGGTTACTTATAAAACAAATATCAGGTTGAAATATATTTGTTTGATCAAGAAATACGGTAAATGGTGCAACCCGGACTATTCCGAGCTTTTTCAATTTTACATAGCGATGCAGTGTACTCGCAATCTCTATTAATATTTGTGCATGTTGATCCGATGAAGAGTGAGCCATAAATACAAAGTTTTCAGTTAATTGATAAGAAATCTCAGGAGGTGTTTATTTACCAGGAGAGTTCTATGGGTTACAGAAAAGTGTATTGGTTATCAGGAGCTTGATGGATTCAAAGTACAATATTTTTTTCATCAAGATCAATATGGAATATAATAAATGACGAATGAAGGACAAATGTCAAATGACGAATGATCCGAATGACGAATAATTTGAATGAAGAATGCGCCGAAATCCATCCCGTTTTCTATCGGGATCGCAAATCTCAAATACCTTGACGAAAGAGGGGAATAATGGCGAATAACGAATGGGTCAATGAGGAATAGTTTGAATATACAGTGGGAAAAAATATTTAAAGGAAGTTGAGATCCTGGCAATCTTTGACTTACTTTTGCGCTTTTCCATTCCGAACTTAACTGAATGTCGTTTACAGTCAAACTCAAACAATTCGAAGGACCATTTGATCTCCTGCTTTTTTTTATTGAGCGGGATGAGTTGGACATTTATGACATTCCTATTTCTAAAATCACCAATGATTTCCTTGATTTTATTCACGAAATGGAACAGCTCAATCTTGACCTGGCCAGTGAATTTATATTAGTAGCTGCAACGCTGATGCGGATCAAGGCCAAGATGCTGTTGCCCCGTAAAGAATTGGATGAAGAAGGAAATGAAGTAGATCCCCGGCTGGAACTAGTGCAGAGGCTATTAGAATACAAAAAATACAAAGGGGTCTTAGCTGAATTTGAATCCCTCGAAACCCGTAGAATGCAACAGGCGGGAAGAGGCAATATAGACAGTGAGCTTAAAAAATTTGCTGAAAAAGCCTTTATTGAAGCTGAGTGGGAGTCGGTTACTTTGTTCAAATTGATGAAAGCATTTGAAAAGATGCTTACTCAATTCGAAGAACGCAAACACGTCCATAAAGTCTATAATTTTCTGTACACCATCCTTGATCAACAGGAATACATTCAAGACCTTATTGCTAATAAAAAAGACGTTCGATTTGAAGAAATATTTGGAGTCTGCGAAAACAGAATTCACGCCATCATTACTTTCCTTGCCATGCTGGAATTGCTTAATCAGCAAAAGCTTATTATTACGTTAGGTGATGGTAAAAACAATTTTTGGATTAGCGCTCCTGGTTCTGAAACAGGTGAGGAAATAAAATCCAATGGAACAGATTCTGTTGCTGAATGATTTGTGCCAGGGTTAAAGTTCTAACAATCACCGGCTTAAATAAATAGATTTCATTTTTAAATCTTAAAAACAAGTCTTATATTTGCAGCGCTTTACAGCGAAAATTTATTACAAATAGCTCATTTTCAAAGAATAAAATATATGGCAAACGTAGGGAGAGTCAAACAAATAATCGGACCTGTAGTGGATGTAAGTTTTGAAGGAGAAAATAACAAGGTACCAGCCATCCTGAGTGCCCTTATAATTAAGAGACCGAATGGCAAGGAATTAGTCCTTGAAGTTCAGCAACATCTGGGTGAAGATACAGTAAGGACTATTGCGATGGACTCTACTGATGGATTGAGACGAGGGATTGAAGTCATAGATACTGGTGTTAATATTACAATGCCTACTGGGGATGCTATCAAAGGAAGATTATTTAATGTCACCGGCGAAGCCATTGATGGAATCGGACCTGTGATAAAAGATCAACATGCAAGTCCTATCCATAGGAAACCTCCTATATATGAAAACCTCTCTACGGAGAAGGAAGTACTCTTTACAGGTATCAAAGTAATCGATCTTATAGAGCCTTATATGAAAGGTGGTAAAATTGGTCTCTTCGGTGGTGCCGGCGTAGGTAAGACGGTATTGATCATGGAATTGATCAATAATATTGCAAAAGCCTATGAAGGAATTTCAGTATTTGCAGGGGTAGGAGAGAGGACCCGTGAAGGAAATGATTTGCTGCGGGAAATGATTGAATCAGGGGTTATTAAATACGGTGAAGAATTTAAACATTCGATGGAAAAAGGCGGATGGGATCTTTCTAAAGTTGATAAAAACGAATTAGTAAAATCACAGGCAACGCTCGTATTTGGCCAGATGAATGAACCACCGGGAGCACGGGCAAGAGTAGCTCTTTCCGGCTTGACCGTAGCGGAGTATTATCGTGACGGGGATTTGAGCGATCCTAAAGGAGGAAAAGATATTCTATTCTTTATAGATAATATATTCAGGTTTACCCAGGCGGGATCAGAAGTGTCAGCACTCCTTGGTCGTATGCCATCTGCGGTTGGATATCAGCCAACATTAGCGACTGAAATGGGTACCATGCAGGAACGCATCACTTCGACGAAACGTGGATCTATCACTTCAGTACAAGCTGTATATGTTCCTGCGGATGACCTTACTGACCCTGCTCCGGCTACAACGTTTGCTCACTTAGATGCCACTACGGTATTGAGCAGAAAGATTGCTTCATTAGGTATTTATCCTGCGGTAGATCCTCTCGATTCTACTTCAAGGATTCTCGATAAAAATATTATTGGTGAAGAACACTATAATTGTGCTCAACGGGTAAAGAATATACTACAGCGATACAATGAATTGCAGGATATCATTGCTATCCTTGGTATGGAGGAACTTTCAGAAGAAGATAAATTGATCGTGACCAGGGCCAGACGTGTACAACGATTCCTTTCTCAACCATTTTTTGTTGCAGAACAATTTACCGGGATGAAAGGTGTATTGGTACCTATCGAAGAAACTATTCGTGGATTCAATATGATCATGGATGGTGAAGTCGATGAATATCCTGAAGCGGCATTCAACCTGGTTGGTACCATCGATGATGCTATTGAAAAAGGTAAACGACTAATTGCTGAAGCTAACGCTTAATATTAAACCATAATGAATCTTACTATTCTCACTCCGGAAATGGAATTGTTTAATGGTGCTGTAAAGTCAGTCAAAGTGCCTGCTATCGGCGGTCAATTTGAGATCTTAAACAAACATGCCCCGGTAGTTGGTGCGTTGGAAAAAGGTAAAGTAAGGGTAATCGATACTAAAAATGAAACCACGATGTATTCCATCCTGGACGGTTATGTTGAAGTATTGAACAATGAAGTCGTTATTCTTATTGGAGGAATAGACAAATAATACTGGAGGATTTATAACTCAAATTCTTTCATTAAATCATCGTTTCCTATATCCGTGATCAGGATATCATTTTCAAGGCGAATCCCTATCCGCTCTTCTTTGATATAAATGCCGGGTTCGCACGTGATGATCATACCGGGAGCTAGTGGTGTATACCGGTCGCCATAATCATGTACGTCCATTCCTAAAAAATGAGAGATCCCGTGAGGCAAATACTTTTTATAAAAATTTTTATCTTTTGATTCTTCTATTGTGATGACCTCAAGTTCCAATAAGGATTGGGTGACTTCAGGTCCCATCCTGCCATTGATCTCATCTAAAGTGATACCGGGTTTCATCAAGCCTCTGGCAATTATAAAAAGGTTTAGTACAGTATCGTATACTTTGAATTGTCTTGAGTTCATGGTTCCATCAACGGCCATACACCGTGTCATGTCTGCAGCATAACCATTCAGTTCAGCACCAAAATCGATGAGCAAAATATCTTCTGATTTACACTTTGCACTATTCGTCTTATAATGCAAAATACAAGAAGATAAGCCTGAAGCTACGATTGGTTCAAAGGCATGAATGGCACCATTTTTTTCAAATTCATAGGTGATTGCGGCAGCGATTTCAAATTCATACATGCCGGGGAAAACGATCGAATTGATTTTGTTCCATGTATCTCCGGTGAGTTTTATGGCTTGTCGGATAGCTTCGATTTCTTCTATTGATTTTATCAAATTCAATGACCGGATGATAGGTTGTAATCTATGATATTTGTGAAAAGGAAAAACACCTTGAATATTTTTACCCAATCGTTCATTCCTTCCCTGCACTTCCTGAGGCAAAGAACCTTTTTCATTACTATTGAGATAAATATGATCCGCTTTAGTAATTAAGGGATAAACTATGGACTCGAATTGATCATACCAGTATACTTGTTCTATACCGGAGATTTCGATAGCTCCGGATTTATCTAATCCTTCTCCTTCCCAGGTTTTTATGTGATCATCATTTCTTCTTATAAACAGAAGTTCCCTTTTTTCCGGAGCAGGGTGATCGGGAAATAGGACGATAGCCGTATCTTCCTGGTAGATGCCACACAGTTTTAATAGATCTTTATTTTGTCTGAATGGGAAATATTGATCTGAAGAAAGAGGCATCTTGTCATTGGAATGAAGAATGACAATACTATTGGGTATTAATTCCCTGGTGAGAGCTTTTCGTTGAAGTGAATAAAATTCAGATTGCTGTGGTTTGAAGATCATAGATTCAGTTCAAATAGTTAATACAGTGGAGCATTAGGATTTCTTAGGTCTGCCCGGTTGATCTATCGAAGAGTTGGTATCTTTTTTTGATTTAATGACCATTTGCCGGACATCCTCGAGTAATTTTTTAGCATCATAAATGATTCCGTCCTTGATAGTATATTTTACACCACCAACGCGAACTGACTCATTCTTTTCATTTAAAACTACTGCTCCTGTCCCATATAAAACCTGGAAGTTTTTCAGTGGATTCTGATCTATAATAACCATATCTGCCAGCTTTCCATTCTCAATCGTACCTAAATCTTTATCTACTCCTAAAGCCTGAGCCCCGCATAAAGTAGCGCTCCGAATAATTTCCAATGGATGGAAACCCGCTTCTCTCAATAATTCCAATTCCCTTGGATAAGAAAACCCATACAGTTGGTAGATAAATCCTGAATCTGTACCCACCGTCACCCGTCCGCCTTTGTTTTTAAATTCATTTACAAACATCATCCAGATGCGATAATTTTCCTTCCATTCTACTTCTTGTTCTGTACCCCAACTGTGCCAGTAAGAACCATGAGAAATCCTGCTGGGTGAATAAAATTTCCAAAGACTTGGCATCGTATAATCCTGATGCCATTCCTGCAGTCTGGCTCGCGCAAAATCCCGGTTCGCTTCATATATATTGAAGGTGGGATCGAGGGTAAAATCCAGTTTAAGTAATTCATCCATGACTTCATTCCACCGTTTACTTCCTGGTGCTGCTGCCTGTTTCCAAAGCATACCAGCCTGGCTAAAACGGTCTTGTTCATTGGCATAGTTATAATCTGGAGGATAATTTTGTACCGTTTGATTGTCAAACAACGCCTCGGGTAAACCATACCAATGTTCCATACTGGTAAGTCCGGCCCGTGCAGAATTGAGCACATTCCATCGTGCTACATTCATCTGGGCGTGGTGACATGCTGAGCGTAATCCAAGTTTTTTATTTTCTTCCAGTGCAGCCTGCATGACTTCGGGTGCCGCACCGAAAAATTTAATTCCATCAGCACCTTTAGCAGCATTTTCCCTGACCCAGGTTCTTGCCTGATCAGCAGTCGTGATAGGTTCAGATGAGCCCATTCCGAATGCGGTATATGCAAAAATCCTCGGCGCAGTGATCAGACCTTTGGACGATTTCATTTTTTCATCCAATACCCAGTCCAGTCCGTTTCCGGCACTGGGATCGCGGATGGTGGTGATACCATGAGCCATCCATAATTTAAATACATATTCTGCATCAGCTCCTTGTTCCTTGCCACCGATATGCCCGTGCATATCTATAAATCCCGGTAACACGTACATACCTTCTGCTTGTATTTCCTTTCCACCAGCTATCAATTTGGGCCTGGATGCACTGTCAATTTTAGTTCCAGGTGAGCCAACATTGGCCACTCGTTTTATCCTGTTTTGTTCAACTACGATATCAACGGGTCCTATAGGTGGTGCTCCGTTGCCATTAATCAGTGTCGCACCTCTGATGATGAGTTGTGGGAAAGGTCCATCTCCTTCTTTGATGAGCGGAGCCTTAGCCGGCTGGCTATACAACCGCAATGAAAAATAAAAAAAAAGAATATTCAGACGTATAAAAAATTTCATTGAAAACATTTCAATAAAAATATAAAGAAAGTACGAATAAAAACATTTTACCCGAAGGATGTCTGTAGGATTATAGTGGTTGAGTTTATTAAATACTGATGTATTCATACTAAAACCTGCGTGTTAAACATTTCGGCTTTAGTCTTGTATTTATGAAACGTATACCTTCGCGATTATGCCAGGTAGAATAGAAGTAATTTGTAATACTTTAGCTCAAACAATGAATGGCAGAATAACAATATTGTTTTTTATATTTTTTCTGTATAACTATACCTCGATTTCGCAGGATATTTTTATTGGTGGTGGTATGACATTGAGTACTTACTTCGGAGATCTTTCACCGCAACGTTTAAAACAAAGTTCTGCTGAAATTCTTCCCGGCGTTGGAGTTTATGGAGCAAAGAGAATATTTAACCGGTTTTATATAGAATTGGAATTCGAGCGATCTACTATTTCTGGTGATGATAAAAAACAAGCTGAAGAATCACGGAAATTAAGAAACCTGAGTTTTAAAACTCCGATTACAAGTATCTCTACGCAATTATCTTGTCGACTTCCCTTATTTAAGCAAGACAAAGCCGGAATATCAGGAGGTGCAGGGTTTGCTGTTTTCACTTTTGATCCTAAAGCCAGCATTGATGGACAGGTGGTAAGACTTCAGCCCTTGGGTACAGAAGGGCAGGGTTTAGATGGAAGTAATACTACTTTTTATCATTTAATTCAAAGTGCGAAAGTTATTCAACTTGGGGCCTTCTATAAAATCAGTTCAGGTGTTTTTTTGGAGATAGAAATATCACAGTATTTTACATCCACAGATTTTTTGGATGATGTAAGTGGATTTTATTTTGATGCAGAACAAATCAGGCAATATAGAGGTGATTTGGCCTGGCGGCTGGCAGACCGGCATGCAGAAATAGACCCCGGATCACCGAATTATCCTGCAGGAACTCCAAGGGGAAATCCTACAAAAAATGATCAGTTTGCCTACTTTAAAATCGGACTTGCATGGGCCCTGCAAAATAACAATCACCATTCCAATTCCAAAGTGAAATGTCCGTGGATAAGCACAAATTGATCTAATTACATAAGACCGAATATGGACACTCAATGTTTAACTTCACTGGTGGCCAATCCATCGTGTTTATATCTGAAAAAGATAGGGAATAAAATTCCAATGACTAAAGCATAAGCGGCAAAACTAAACCAGATCTTTGACCAGTCTTTAATGCCCCCTTCGGTAAAATAGTCTACGACATATCCAGATATCCAGGTTCCAAAAAATGCACCAATACCGTTTGTCATCAACATAAACAATCCCTGAGCACTAGCCCTGATCGTGATATTGGCTTCCTTTTCAACAAAGAGTGACCCTGAAATATTGAAAAAATCAAATGCCATCCCGTAAATAATCATAGATAAGACCAATAGAAAAAGACCAGGACCCGGATTACCTATAGAAAACAATCCAAACCTGAATACCCAGGCAAAGATGCTAATCAACATTACTCTTTTGATTCCGAATTTCTGAAGGAAGAATGGGATGGTCAGAATAAAAAGTGTCTCTGAGATTTGAGAAATAGATAATAAAAGATTGGGATGTTTTACTCCAAATGAATCTGCATAGTTAAGTTTGAAATCGTCGAGGTATGCGCCACCCAATGCATTCGTTATTTGCAGTGCAGCACCGAGTAACATGGAAAAAATAAAAAAGATCAACATCTTTTTATTTCGGAACAAGACAAAAGCTTCCAATCCAAGCGCTGACACAATTCCTTTTTTCTTTTGAAGTTTGGCAGGAGGACATGCAGGCATCGTAAAGGCATAGATACCAAGTAGCAATGCCGCACCAGCACTGACATAAAGTTG
>JBDTUE010000133.1:0-11296 GCA_040007895.1 Saprospiraceae bacterium
ACTTTGATTTAATAGAATTGCTATTGACATCTTGAATCAATACAGGTAATGAATATGATTTATCAGCCGGTAAGACGGCAGTTCCCACCTTGCGGGTACAATTGAAGGCAGTGACTATCACGAATAAAGAAAGGAGTATTTTAAACCTCATTACAATGTTTTATCAAGAATCTTTTTTTTCAATTTATTATTGAATGGGTTTAATTCAAGCGCTTTTTTCCAGGATGAAATGGCCATATCATTTTCTCTTAGCATAAATAAGGTATCTCCGTAGGTCTCCATAAATAAAGTATTGGAGGGAGTTGACTTTGTAAGAACAGATTCCAATCCTATCCTTGCTTCATTATATTTTTTTAATTTGAAATTGATTACTCCGAGGTATCCTTCTAATTCGGGAGAATGAGGAAAATCTTTTAATGCCAGTTGTGTTATATCGTTGGCCATTACAAGGTCTTTGCCCATATATGTCAATAGTTCAACAGGGTATCTGTATAATGAAATTGATTTTGGATTGATCGTTTTAATTTTGTTTGCAATGGCAAGAGCAAGATCTTTTTTGCCTTCTAAATAATCAAGGCTTAATTCAAGACCATATACTTTATCTAACCATTCAGGTTTATTGGATGCCATCAATACAAGTTGATTGATGATAGACCGGGCTTCCTGGTAATTTCCATTTTTTATTAATGAGTAGGTGTAAGCAAAACCTATTGCAGGCTCATTGGGGAATAAATCAAAAGCTCGTTCCGAGGATTGGACCAATGCAGTGGGTTCTTCAAATCTTCCTGCCAATTCAAGGTATTGAATCCAAACGGATTTAATAGATTGATTTAATTTAAGAGCAGCCTGATATTGAGTGAAGGCTTCAACATCATGTCCCCCTGCCAATAATACATCTCCCGATAGAGCATGAGTCTTGGCTTCTTCAGGATACGCCTGGACCAAATTAGCAGCATATTTATCAATGATCGATAATAGCGCATTATCTTTTTTACCTATAGCTTTTTCCAAATAAGGAATCAATTCAACAATCTTTGCATCCAGAGAAATAGCGCCATTGTCCATAAGCCCCTGTAAGGATTGAAGATATTGTTCATCCTTGCCATTTAATTTATAGGATGAAGCCAATGCGAGATTAGCCCGTTCATCACTCGGATTAATGGTCAAAATTTGTTTATATATTTCTGAAGCCTTTTCCGGTTTTTGGTTTTTAGAATAAAATCCTGCCAGTGCGTGAAGATATCTCAGATCTGAGGGAAACGCATTATTGAGTTTTAAAAGTTCTGCTTCTGCTTCTTTCAGTTTTCCGTTTTGCTCATACAATGTTGTCTTCTTTAATGAGCTGATTTCATTGATACCTTTGTTTTGTTCTAATAGATTAAGTACTTTGATCGCTTCATCCCATTTTCCTGAGTTAAGTAGCAGGTCTACCCAATACGTATAATTTGATTCCTTGTATGGTTCGATACTTTGAATTTTTTTATACACATTGATTTCTTCAGCTATATTTTGTTTTGCATGAAAAATATCACCTTGAATTTTGAGATAATTAACTTGCTTTGGCATTAAACTTATCGCTTTCGTCGCTGCATCCAACGCTTCATCATACATTTTTGTTTTCCAAAGTCCATAGGCTAATTCATACCAAACCACATGATTGTCCGGTTGTTTTTTTACAATTTCTTTGAATTGTGGTATGCTAAGATCATGACGATCAATTAACTTATTGCGTATGGCTTCAATAAAAATAGATTCAATCTGAACATCTTCTTCAGACATCTGATTGTTTTGCGATAATGTTATCGTTGAATACGAGACTAATAAAAAAAGAAAATAGAAACCCTTCATACTAAGCCGCAAAAATACAAGTTAATATGTCGATATGTGCACCATTCTTATTAAAGGAATCCTAAATAATCAGGTCAATAAAATCAATTTATTCTATAACAGAGATCTTCATCATATTGGTTCGTCCAACTAATTGAACAGGAACTGTCCCGGTATTGACTACGATATCTCCTTTATTGACCAGGTTTTGATCTCTTAGTTCAATACAAACATGATTCATTAATTCATCTGTACTTTCATTTTTATACTCATATTGAAGACATTGTACCCCCCAAACAAGATTGAGCATGGAAAGCATATGTGGTACTGTGGAGAAAATGAAAATCTCGGCTTTAGGCCGGAAGCTTGATATTTTAAAGGCAGTATAACCTGATGTAGTCATTCCAATAATCGCTTTCGCATTAAGATCGATACTTGTCTTCACTGCATTAAAACAAAGTACATCAGCTAAAAATGTTTCAGATTCATTACTAAGTTTTGGCAATCGGGTTGGATTAGGCTGATAATGCCTTTCTGTCTCAGCAATGATTCTGCCCATCGCTTCAACTACTCTGATTGGGTGTTTTCCAACCGAAGTTTCTGCGCTAAGCATAACCGCATCTGCTCCATCAAGGACCGCATTAGCCACATCTGTAACTTCAGCACGAGTAGGGCTTGGATTAGTAATCATACTTTCCATCATCTGGGTAGCTACTATTACAGGCCTGCTTTGTTCTATACATCTTCGGACAATCTCCTTTTGGATACCCGGTAATTTTTCAATCGGGACCTCTACACCCAGATCTCCCCGCGCTACCATGACGGCATCTGTAGCCTGAATGATTTCATCAATATTTTTTAAAGCTTCTGGTTTCTCAACTTTAGCAACAATGCGGGCTGTATGACCGGCTGCTTTGAGTCTTTGTCTTAAATCAATAATATCCTCCGCTTTGCGAACAAACGATAATGCAATCCAATGCACAGGTTGTTTGACTATAAACGCAAGATCTTTGAGATCCTTATCTGTTAAAGAAGGGAGTGAAATCTGAGTGTCAGGCAGGTTTACACCTTTATTGGATGACAGGATGCCCCCAAATAATACTTTTAATTTTACAATTGATTTTCTATCAGTAGTAATGACTTCAAAAATTAATTTCCCATCATCCACCATTACTTTATCACCGGCGGCAACTTCCTGCGGAAATAATTCATAACTCATATAAACACCTTCCAATGTACCTTCACAAGGCGTATTCGTAAAGATTATTTCATCGCCCGTATTTAATTGTAAGGCATTGTCTTTAATCCTTCCCACCCGGAGTTTAGGGCCTTGCAAATCAGCTAAAATACCTACGTGAAAACTATATTCCTGATTGATTTTGATCAGGTGATTAATCACTTCGAGATGCGTATCCTGGTCAGCATGCGACATATTTAATCTAAAAACATTGACACCTGCTTTTGCCATTTCAAGCAACATTTCATAAGAGCTGATGGCTGGTCCGACGGTGGCGATGATCTTGGTATTCAATAGCGATGGTTCGCTCATACTTTAAAAATTTTGCGCATAGATACATCAAAAAATTTGTATATGGCTTTAAAAGATATTTCCATTTTGTGAAACTTTTAGAATACTTTTGATATTATCATGGTTAAAATCTGTATTCCCGGGATTGCAAAACCCGGGTGTTCCAGAAAAATTTATTTTATCATCACAATCTAAATTTTATTTTTGCACTAAATTTTAAACAAAAACAAATGGCAAGCATCGAAGAAAAAGTAAAAAAAATCATAATAGATAAGCTGGGCGTAGACGAAACCGAAGTGACCACTGAGGCAAGTTTTACCAATGATCTGGGCGCTGATTCTCTTGATACTGTTGAGCTTATCATGGAATTTGAAAAAGAATTTGATATCTCTATTCCAGACGAACAGGCTGAAAAAATTCAAACTGTAGGGCAAGCTATTAGTTACCTGGAATCCCAGCTAACCAAATAAGAGCCTCAGGCTTTAAACCATAAAATATCTCTTTAGAGAGTCCACGTGCTATCATGTGGACTTTTTTTATTTGAATAAATTACAAACCTCAATTTTTTTAAAACGAGGCGTTCTTTATGACTAATCTTATTTTAAAGTTCTTTGTTATAATACCCGGAACCCTTTGAAATGTAGAACAAAGTCAGAGATAGAAACTAATTAGGTATGAATGGAGTAAAAAATGAAATAAGGTCGTTAAGATCACTTTTAAGTACTATTTATAATCTTTTGTAATTTTGCAACGGCAATAACATTTAAAACCAGGCTTGTATGCGTAGAGTGGTAATTACAGGATTAGGAGCTCTAACCCCGATAGGCAATAATTTGAAAGCTTATCATGAAGGGCTAAAAAATGGAATAAGCGGTGCCGGAATCATAACTTTATTTGACGCCAGTTTATTTAAAACCAAATTTGCCTGCGAGGTAAAAAACTTCAAACCAGAAGAACTTCTTGATAAAAAAGAGGCTAAAAGAATGGACCGGTTTTCCCAGTTTGCTATGGTCGTAGCAGACGAAGCAGTTAAAGATTCTAAGCTTGAATTGGATAAAATTAATCTTGACCGTGCAGGGGTAATCTGGGGGTCTGGCATCGGGGGTTTACTTTCTCTCGAACATGAAATTATTGAATTTGCAAAAGGGAATGGAACCCCGAGGTTTAATCCATTCACCATACCCCGTATGATATCCGATATCGCACCCGGGCATATATCTATTCACTATGGATTCAGAGGGCCTAATTATGCAACGGTATCAGCCTGTGCATCGAGCAACCATTCTATTTTATCATCCGTAGATCAGATCAAACTTAATAAAGCCGACATTATGATTGCCGGTGGATCTGAAGCAGCGATTATCTCAACCGGAGTCGGTGGCTTCAATGCCATGAAGGCACTATCTGAAAGAAATGATGATTTTAAAACTGCTTCAAGACCATTCGATAAAGACAGGGATGGTTTTGTATTAGGAGAAGGAGCCGGTGCTTTGATTCTTGAGGAGTATGATCATGCTGTTAAAAGAGGTGCACATATCTACGCAGAAATAATCGGTGGTGCTTCTTCTGCAGATGCTTATCATATTACGGCTCCTCATCCGGAAGGTCGTGGTGCTCTCATTGTAATGAAAAATGCATTGATCGATGCGGGCATTGATGTCAGCCAGGTAGATTATATTAATGTCCACGGAACATCTACTTCTCTTGGTGATATTTCCGAGATCAAAGCTATCCAGACAGTATTTGGAGATCATGCGTTTAATTTAAATATCAGCTCTACCAAATCTATGACGGGTCACTTATTAGGGGCTGCCGGTGCTGTAGAAGCCATAGCCTGCCTGTTGAGTATCCAGGACGATTTTATTCCACCCACGATCAATCATTTTACGGATGATCCGGAGTTTGATCCCAGGCTTAATCTCACCTTCAACGAAGCTCAACATAAAAGAGTAAACATTACCCTCAGCAATACATTTGGCTTTGGTGGGCACAATACTTCTGTTATCTTTAAGCGAGTTTAAAGAAGAAATCGTGCTGCGCAAACTGTATAACTATTATCTGTCTGGCGATAAAGACTTTGCCAAGCGTATTAAAAGTATGACTGGCGTCACTCCACAGAATTTGAATTTGTACAAGATGGCGTTTTATCACCGGAGTACTTTTAATGAACAATCGGAATTAGCGCAAAACAATGAACGGTTGGAATACCTGGGTGATGCTTTACTCAATAGTATATCGGCGGAATATCTGTATCATAAATATCCCGGTAGTGATGAAGGTTTCCTTACTAAAATGAGATCTAAAATCGTCAAACGAAAGACGCTGAATTACATTGCCGACGCCATGGGACTGGATACCTTGCTAATGGAATTCAATCGTACTCACATTTCTGTCTCCATGCTTGGCAACGCACTGGAAGCTTTAATCGGAGCTATGTATTTAGAACTGGGTTATGAAGCTACCCGCAAATTTGTCGTTAATAAATTGTTCAGAAAGTTCCTGGACATCCATGACCTTGAAATGAATGATGATAATTTCAAAAGCAGGCTACTGGAATGGGGACAAAAGAAAGGTCATGATGTTCAATACAAAGTAATATCTAAGTTTAAACAAGATCACCGGGACAGATACCGGGTCGTCGTTACTGTGAATGGTGAAGAACTCTCTACTGCTGAAGACTTCAACAAGAAAAATGCAGAACAACAGGCTTCTGAAGTAGCTCTTACCAAACTCGGTATTAAAGAGACCACAGAGATCGGATAGAATTTTCCAATTCTTTTTTGTTCTTTTCAGATAAACTCATTAAGGGTAATCTTACTTCATCTTTGCAATATCCCATGATATGAAGACAAGCTTTAATCCCCACCGGATTACCTTCTATGTAAAGCCATTTATGTACATCCAACAATAGATCATTAAACTTTTTAGCAGTATTAAAATCTCCCTGTATAGCTGCATCAAACATTTGAGTGAACTGAGCCGGGAACGCATTGCTGATCACTGAAATAACACCTACCGAACCACAAGCTATCATCGGTAAGGTAATAGGATCATCACCGGATAACATTTCAAAGGAAGCAGGTTTATATTTTAAAATCTGCATGATATGTGTAAAATCGCCGGATGCTTCTTTAGTACCAATGATATTGGGATGTTCAGCTAAAACCAACGTTGATTCTGCATTCAGATTAACTGAAGTACGAGATGGAACATTATACAATATCAACGGAACAGGACTTGTATCTGCTATCGCTGTGAAGTGTGCAATTAAACCTGCCTGGCTGGGTTTATTATAATATGGAGATGCAACCAGGATGGCATTAATTCCGTCAAAGTCAGCTGCCTTGATCATGTCCAATATCAGTCGGGTATTATTTTTACCAAACATACCATTGACCACCGGTACACGCCCTGCATTACTTTCTAAAGTATGTTGAAGGACTGATTTACATTCAGCATCTGTAAGGGTAGATGTCTCTCCGGTAGTACCCAGTGGAACTAAAAAATCTACTCCTTCTTCTATATTATAATTAATTATTCTTTTAAAAGAAAGTACATCGATACGATCCTGATCAAATGGGGTGACCAGAGCTGTCCCTACGCCTTTTATCCAGGAGTTGTCCATGAAAACAAACTTTATTTAAGATCGAAATGAGCTCGCTAATATATTGCTTTATCGTGAGTGTATCTTTAGTATCAAGTACTAAATGATAAAATTTATCCAATTCAGATTGAGGACCTACTTTGAGCCATGCATCCGATACTCCGGCAAGATAGTGAAGTGAAATGCATTGAGATAAATCAGCATTGATGATGATATCATAATCCGTAGATAAAAATCTTTCGATATCATTGTTATTCGGAATAAAACTAAAAGATCTGTCTTTATTCGTAAAGTGTTTAAATGATAATCCACCGGTATCTGCATCATGATCAAGATAACCCATCAATACAATCTTAGCACCCGTCCGCTGTAATATTTTTTCAAATTCCAAGACTTCCATTTTATCCTCCATCCTAGTAGCATCAAACAGAATTCCTATTGTCTTTATGTTCAGTTCATGCACAGGTTTTTTCCTGACGGTAATGGTTGCTAATTTAGCTTCAAGTGCTTTAAGAAATAAGGAGTATCTGTACGAATAAAAGAATTTATTGTTTTCTCTCATTTCAGGAAGGAGTGGCCGTTTTCTTATATTGACCCATTCTGGAATACTTTGCCAATCGCTTTTTAATGCGCGTTTCGGGTTTTTCGTCTACTAATTCGGCTAATTCTTTTTTAATATGTCTTTTAAGAATCTTAGCCATGCCCTCGGGATCAGCATGCGCACCACCCAGGGGCTCTTTGACTATTTCATCAATAAGCCCAAATTCAAGCATATGATCCCCCGTAAGTTTCAATGCTTCAGCGGCTTGTTGTTTAAAATCCCAGGATCGCCAAAGAATAGAAGAACATGATTCAGGTGATATGACTGTGTACCATGTATTTTCCAACATAAATACTTTATCACCAAGACCAATCCCTAAAGCACCACCAGAGGCTCCTTCACCAATGACATAACAAAGGATCGGCACTCTGAGCTTAGCCATTTCAAACAGGTTTCTGGCAATCGCTTCAGCCTGACCCCTTTCTTCAGCTTCAGGACCATGATATGCGCCAGGTGTATCGATAAAAGTGATTACAGGAAGACTAAATCGTTCAGCAAGTTTCATCAACCTCAATGCTTTGCGATATCCTTCAGGATTAGCCATTCCAAAATTGCGGAATTGTCTTTGTTTCGTATTAGCTCCTTTTTGATGGCCAATGATTACCACACTTTGATTGTCAATCATCCCGATTCCACCTACCATAGCTTTGTCATCACGAATATTACGATCTCCATGCAGCTCGACGAATGTTTTGCAAATTTGTTCGATATAAAAAAGTGTATAAGGCCTTTCAGGGTGACGGGAGATCTGTACTTTCTGCCAACCATTTAGATTAGAATAAATCTCTTTGCGGGTATTCTTAATTTTTAGTTCAAGCTCTTTGATTGGCTCTGCGACATCAATTTCATTTTTCTCCTGGATCTTTTGAAGCTTATTCAATTCGAGGATTAAATCTTCAATCGGTTTTTCAAAGTCTAAGAAAACCATATAAGAATCTTTGGGTTGGTAAAGGCGCAAAGGTAGGAATTATGATGAAAAGAGAAATTCTGAATTTGAGAATTCACATTATAAATTTATATTACATGTAAATAATTTAAAATCAATATAATATTAATGATTTCATGGTTTAGTACTAAAAAGGACAGATACTAATCTGATTTAAATGGATCACAACAATTTAATGAGTTAGAGTAAATTCAATGATTTAGATTTTATTCAAATATCAAATAAACTAATAAATAGAAAGGTGGATGATTGAACGTTGGATTATTCATAATCAATAAATTTGGTAGATTTAATTAACTATAACCATATACTTCCTATAATCTATATGAATAGAATTTTAAGACTCATTTTTTGCGTCTCTGCAGGCTTCGTCTATTGGACATGCAAATCCTATGAAAAAGCGCCCACTATCAAAATAGATGCTTTGACAGGAATATTTACTACATCCCAAGCGGAATCTGTGGCAGGTTTATATACCAGAGATTGTAGTAGTTGCCATGGGAAAGAAGGCAGAGGGACGGAAGGTGGATCACCGTTGACAGGTTCTGCTTTTTTATCCAAATGGAAAGATCAGACGCTGTCAGGCATGTTTGAATTGACAAAACAAACTATGCCCAAAACCAATCCTAAAAGTTATAATGACAGCACGTATGCAGCATTAATAAGTTTTATACTACAAATGAATAATTTTCCTCCAGGAGCAAAACAACTTCCGCATACAAAATCTGAATTGGATAATTATATCATCGATTCTCTTCCGGCATCCAACGTTCCGTACAAATACGCTGCTAAAAAAGCGGAAGGACAAATTACTTCTGTTGAAAGTGAATGGACTCAACACAGAAGTAATTATGCCAGTACTAATTATTCGTCATTAGATCAAATCAATGCCGGCAATGTCAATCAATTAAAAATCATCTGGAGTTGGAAGACGGACAATTTTGGTCCTGCACCTGAATTTAATTACCAGGCTACTCCATTGATGGTAAAAGGAATATTATATACTACAGCAGGATCAAGACGCGCCGTGGCGGCCATTGATGGAAGAACCGGCGAAACGATATGGACCTTTGCTATGAATGAAGGCGAAAGAACCGCTTATGCACCACGACAAAACTCAGGCCGCGGTGTAGCTTATTGGAAAAATAAAAACGGTAATGATCGCGTAGTTTTTATAACTCCTGCTTACCAATTGGTAGAACTGGATGCTATGAAGGGTAATAAGATCCTGTCATTCGGTATTGATGGAGTTGTCGATCTAAGAAAAGAATTAGGTGCAGATCCAGTTACTTCAGTGATAGGCTCTACTTCTCCTCCAATCATAGTCAATGATGTGGTTATTACTGGATCTTGTTTCCCTACAGGATTAGCGCCGCGATCAATGAAAGAGATGCGGGGAGACATATCTGCGTATGATGTACGAAGCGGGAAAAAATTATGGGTATTTCATACCGTTCCTCAGGCAGGAGAATTTGGAAATGATACCTGGAAAAATGAAAGTTGGAAATATACAGGCAATGTGGGAGCATGGGCACCTCTCTCTGCAGATTCAGCTTTAGGATATGTCTATTTACCACTCGAGGCTGCAACGGGAGATTTATATGGAGGGCATAGACCTGGTGATAATTTATTTTCACAATCACTCCTATGTTTAGATGCAAAGACCGGTCGCAGAGTATGGCATTATCAAATGATTCACCACGATATCTGGGATTATGATTTACCTACTGCACCGGTATTAGCAGATATTACTGTTGATGGTAAAAAGATCAAAGCCATCGCGCAAGTTTCAAAACAAGCTTTTGTTTATGTATTGGATAGAGTGACTGGTAAACCTGTTTGGCCAATTGAAGAACGACCTGTTCCTGCAAGTAATGTTCCCGGTGAGGAAACTTCACCCACACAACCTTTTCCAGCTAAGCCGGCTCCATTTGACAGGCAGGGAGTCACAGAAGATATATTGATAGATTTTACTCCTGAACTGAAAAAGGAAGCATTAAAAATTATGCATCAATACAATTACGGCCCGCTGTATACACCTCTTGTAGTTCAACATCGACCCGATGTCCTCGGGACATTAATGTTACCCTCAGCTACTGGAGGTGCCAATTGGCAAGGAGCAGTATTAGATCCGGAAACAAATATTTTATACGTATCATCCACAACTAATATCGAAGCCATGGCTCTTTTTTCAGAACCATCCATCTCGGATATGAAATACGTAGCCTGGTGGACTGGCGGATTTAGAGAACGTCAGGGAGGTCCGTCAGGATTGCCATTAGTGAAACCACCCTGGGGACGGATCACGGCCATCAATTTAAATACAGGCGATCATCAATGGATGATAGCCAATGGAGATGCTCCAGACTGGGTAAAAAACAATCCTGCTTTAAAAAATATAAAATTACCCAGGACCGGAAGTCCTGACCGGGTTGGTTTATTAATCACCAAAACTTTACTTTTTGCAGGAGAGGGCTCTGGCTTATATGGGGCTACTGGAGGTGGAGGCAATAAATTCAGATCTCATAATAAACTCACCGGCGAAATCATATCTGAATTAACACTTCCTGCGAGTCAGACTGGTGTTCCGATGACTTATTCCATCAATGGTAAACAGTATATCGTGCTTGCGATTGGAGGAAAAGATCATCCCGGAGAATTGGTTGCATTGGGATTATAAGAGGAGGATACTTGATGTTTAAAAATGCAAGTTCAAATTCAAACTCAAAATCAAAATCAAAAGTTGAATCTGTTTATTTGAAATTAGAAATTCGAAAGACATTTGTTTTG
>JBDTUE010000134.1:0-11148 GCA_040007895.1 Saprospiraceae bacterium
TCACAAAATTCAATGGATTTTGAATTTCATGTGCAATACCTGCAGTGAGCTCTCCAAGGGAGGCCATTTTTTCAGATTGGATGAGTTGGGCTTGTGTATTTTTTAAGTCTTCCAAAGATTTTTCGGTATTCATTTTTTGTATTTCTATCTCCTTTTTTTGTTTCTCACTGTCTGCATACAGTCCGGCTAACTCGAGGTTTCGCAATTTGATCAATTCAGCCTGTGTTCTGGCTTTTTCATTCATCTTTATTTTATAAGCCAGTCCGGCTGTATAAATTAATAGTTGCCCGAGTTGACCCACGGGCCAGGGATTAAAAGGTAAAACCACCACAGAATTATTCCATAAAATACCCAGTATGGTAAAAACAATCAGCCATAAAGCCCCGGCTACATAATACCAGACCAGGATATTATTAAAGAAAGCTATACGGATAATAAAAAGGATAAATAAAAAAATAAATACAAAGTCAGCTTCAGGCAGAATTTCGCGATATGTTACCACCATGGTCGCGACTTTGATTAAAATCCAACTGACCCATATTAACAATACCCCTCGGAGAATATTATCCAATTTTTTGGATAACTCATTCAAGTTAATAAAATACCTTCCGAATAAAATAAAAAATACAATACCACCATTAGTGAGTAAAATAAAGGCAGGATTGGCAAGTTGCGGATATTCCGGAACATACCAATCTACAAAAGGCAGGTCGGGATGCAAAATCAGATAATGTTGTGAAAGCAATAAGGTATATATGCCAAAAAACAAGTACGATTTTTCATGAACGAAAAAGAACAGGAAAAATGAAATAATGGCAAATAACAAAGCTACGCTGCTTAATATACTGAATTCCGTAATGAAGCTGCGCTGCGGAATGCCCAACATAGGGTTTCTCAATTCAATCGAGGACAGCTTGGTAACCTCGATACCATTATAGATCTTCAGATACAACTTGTATGTTTCTCCTTTATTAATTGAAAACAATATCCGGTTGAGACCTGGATTTTCTTTAATCGACTTTTTTGATCTGGGGACATGCAAGCCAGTCTGTTGGTGTTCCAGCATTTGATTTGCACTATCCAGGTGCCAGGCATCTATATACAGATGCCGATCATTTCCAATATTTGATGTATCATTATTAAATAACAACCACCAATTCCTGATATTCCGAGTGCCTGTTAAAGTAAGTTTTAACCAGTAGGTAAGGTTAGGCCCACCCGGTTGTAGGAAGGAAGAAAGGGGTTGAAAGCGTTGATCATAGTTTTTTGAACTTACGGTTGAAATATTCAACTGATTGGATGAATCAACAAACACCCAGGCGTATGGGATCAGTTGATGCCATGGGATCATGGAATCAATAGCATAAGTTGTTTCAGGCATTGCTTTACTTCCAATTGTATCCTGGGATGATAATCGGAATACAGCCAACACCAAAAAAAAGATGAAAGGGATCAACTTCAGATAGAGTAGTTGACTGGACACTGGACGTTGGTTTCTCATGTTACCAAAGATATTTAAATGTGCCGGCTATTAAATTCATTTTTTTAATGGCTGATTGGAATTTAGTGATTATAAAGTGTTGAGGGGTTTGCAGCAGCACGTTTTATCATGATTTGAAGATAATGCATTTTGGACAAATCCGGAATCTAATTCTGGATTTGTCCGGTATTTTATTGCTGATCAAGCCAAGGCAGGCAACTGAATAATAAACGTTGTTCCTTCGCCCCGTCCGACCGGGTCATCCGGGCGGGCTTCTTTCGTCTCCACTTTCCCACGGGGTTCTGCGGATATTTCACCAGGCTTACGATAATATGTAACTACGTCTATTGAGCCGCCATGCGCTTTTAGAATATCATAACTTAAGCTCAAACCCAAACCGGTACCTGATCCTGTAGGCTTAGTAGTAAAGAATGGTTGAAAAATTTTATCTTTAATATTATCTGGAATGCCATTACCATTATCTTTTATACTTATTAAAATTTTATCCCCTGTCTTTTTTGTACTTACTGAAACAATGGGCTCATACACTTCACCACCTTTACGCTTCACCACTTCAACATTCCTTTCATTCACTGCCCAAAAAGCGTTGTTGTATAAATTCAACAATACCCTCCCAACGTCCTGCGGAATGATATTCACCAATTGTATATGCGAATCGAAATGCAATTTCAATTCACAACTGAAACCTTCATGCTTCGATTGAAACGAATGGTAGGTTAATCTTAAATATTCTTCAGCTAATGAATTAATATTGGTAAGTTCTTTTACTCCTATACTTTTTTGACTATGTTGCAACATACCTTTGACTATACCATCAGCCCGTTTGCCATGTTGATTGATTTTTTCAGAGTTTTCTTTAATAGTATCAGCTATTTCAATTGCTTGTTGCCTATTGCCTATTGCCAATTCTTCTTTTAATTCTTTAATTAATTCATTGTTGATCTCTGCAAAGTTATTGACAAAGTTTAATGGATTTTGAATTTCGTGAGCAATACCTGCGGTCAACTCTCCCAGCGAAGCCATCTTTTCACGTTGAATTAGTTGTTGCTGCGTTTCTTTTAGTTCGTTGTAGGCAGCTTCTACTTTAAGTTTAGCTTTTTGTTTAAGCCGGTTATTGCGTAAAAGCAGGAAACTGATAATGAGGAATACAGCAAGTATGATAAACAGAATAATATATCTTACTTTATTCCTGTATTGTTGCTGCTCCTGTGCTGCTTTTTGTTGCTTCTCCTGTTCCTCAAGAATCAGCCGTTGAAATTGTTTAAACTTTTGGGGACCATACAAGCTGTCTTTCATGGCAATAACCCAGTCCTGGTAGAACAAAGCACTGTCTGCGTTATGAAATTGGTCCCGGTACAGGGATGATAGTAGTATACTGCTTTCCATCACTTCCAGTCGTTGTTTACTCAGGTTTGCGTTTTCAAAGGCAAGCCGGGCATAGTGTATACTTGAATCATATTTTATTTCACGTGCAAAAAGGCTGGCTATTTTGCCCTGCACTTTACAGAGATTTACTTTATCGCTTAACCGATAACAATTTTCCATAGACCTGTAATAGATGGACATGGCAGAATCCAATTGTCCTTTACTGGCATAGGCATTGCCGAGGCGGACAAGTATGAGCGATTTTAGAGGGCCATTTGTTAAACCTGTATAAGCCTCCCCTGCCTTTAGCTGATAGTACAGGGCAGAGTCAGGCATATTCAACAGGTCATAGGCATAGCCGACATTAGTAAGGTCAAACGTATAGTTAATTTTATTGTTTACTTCCCGACTAATGATAATCGAAGGCAACAGGTATTGCAGCCCCAACTTGTATTCACCAAATTGAGTATACGTAAAACCAATGTACCCGAGGCTGTTTGCTTCACCTTTCCTGTCATTTAGTTTCCTGCTTAATTTCAATGCTTCAAATTGTGCTTTTAATGAAGCAGGATAATCTCCCATGACCCGCAATACCTCTCCCGAAAAATTCAATGCCTCTATTTCTGCAACTGCCATCTTTAGGTTTTTTGCCATGCTAAGGGCTTGTAATGAATAGAACAGGGAGGTATCCGGTTTAGAAAAATAATATGCCTGGGCTAATTGCTGCAACAAGTTTACCCGGTTTGAGTCAGGTGCTGATTTTTCCAACAGTTGTTTCAAACTATCCGTTCTGGAATTTTGGGCCACTACATTTGCCTGAAATACAACGACAAGAAATACTACTCTAAAAAAATGTTTCATGTATTGTTTGTTTAAAGTACAATAATGAATTTAGTTCCTTCCCCTTCATTCATCACTTTTGCCCTTCACCTCTTCACCATTTTTTTCATTCACTGCGTAGACAACAAAAAGTACATAAACAGGTAAATGCGGTTATGAATACAACCGCTTTGAAATGGTTAAGCATTGGTATTTATTTATGAGGTAACCGGACAGTATGTGATGCCCACAGAAGTTGGTATAGAATTTTTCCATTTAGCTTTAACAGACTGGTTGATTACATTGACAATATAATATAAATTTCAGGTGAATTATAATATATGATGAAAAGCCCTAAACGAACAAATACTCTGGAAGAATTTAGAATTGAGTAGTTATTCTATACGTATCAACTTAATCAAAGCGTTGCCTGAATTAATAAATAAATAGTAAGCCTAACCCAACCTCTTTGAATTGGATACAATAAGGGAAATCTAAGATTAGTCGATTAATTCCTAATAATACAACTATCTAAAATTATTGTCCCGGAGCCCGATAATGGACAATCATTTTGCTGGCCTGATCCACCTCTTCCGGAGACAATAGCTCGATAATGTTGCAGTCAGCCATGCCGGTAGCATCTACATTCAATGAAATCGCTGCCGCACTTAGCGTATCCGGCAGAGTACATAATGTATATACTTCATCGGTATTGATGGTATAATAGAATCCATCCAATGAACCACCTAAATCGTTAACCATTTTTTCTATAGCTTTCTGGCGAGTCGTTCCACCGGATTTAAGTAATGCTCCTACACCTGCTGATGAATATTTTGCACGGACTAAGAATTTTTTTGACATTGGATTTAGCTTTATGTTGTTATTAGATCCTGTAAAATAAGAAGGAATATTCAAAAAAAGTATGACGATTATTTTGTCGTTACGTCAGGAAGTTAAGTCAAAGGGGTGGCTTGTTGAATGGGATCCCTTCGGGAAATTAGCGCCTTGACTTGAGCCTCTGCCAGCCACAATCTCCAATCACCATCTTTTCGTTATTTTTATCAAAATTTATAAACTGAAATATGAATAGAAAATTAAGAATGGGTATGGTCGGTGGCGGCCGTGGTGCATTCATAGGCGGAGTACACCGCATTGCAGCCAATATGGATGGTCTTATTGAATTGGTTTGTGGTGCTTTTTCCAGCGACCCTGAAAAATCTAAAGCTTCCGGAGCAGACCTGCTATTGCCTCCTGATAGATGTTATGGATCTTTTGAAGAAATGATAACGACGGAAATGGGATTGCCCGAAGAAAAAAGAATGGACTTTGTAGCTATAGTCACTCCTAACCATATGCATTATGAACCTGCAAAACTGGCCCTGGAGAGTGGATTCGACGTCATTTGTGACAAGCCACTCAGCTTCACCATGGAAGAAGCATATGATCTTGAAAAAACAGTCAAAGCAACAGGTCGTGTTTTTGCCCTGACGCATAATTATACTGGGTATCCCATGGTAAAACAGGCTAAACGTATGATTGAAGATGGCAAACTGGGGACTATTAGAAAACTAGTAGTTGAATATCCGCAAGGCTGGTTATCTGCAAAAATCGAAGGCACGGATCATCCTAATTTTAAACAAGCGACCTGGCGTACAGATCCCAGCAGGTCTGGCATCGCAGGAGCTATGGGCGATATAGGTACACATGCAGAGAATCTTGCAGAATACATGACCGGACTTCAGATAGAAGAGTTATGTGCTGATATCAGCATCATAGTACCGGGCAGACACCTCGATGATGATGGTAATGTTTTACTCCACATGAATAATGGTGCACGGGGTATATTATATGCAAGTCAAATCTCTACAGGAGAAGAAAATAATCTCAAAATCAGAATATACGGAGAGAAAGGAGGAATGGAATGGTCACAACACGAGCCGAATACCCTATTGCTCAAATGGCATGAACGACCTATGGAAGTTTATCGTACCGGAGTAGGAGATCTTTACCCTGAAGCGCAGGTACATAAACGAATTCCTGCAGGTCACCCTGAAGGATATCTTGAAGCCTTTGCTAATATCTATCGCAATTTTGCTTATGCAGTTATCGCTAAAAAAGAAGGTAAGGAGCAAAATCCATTATATGATTTTCCATCGGTAGCAGATGGTGTCCGTGGTATGTTATTCGTCCAACGGGTGATCGAAAGTGGAAAGTCAACTGCGAAATGGGTGAAGTTCTAAGTAAATCATTGGAGCTATTTTATTTTAGACATAAGAATTCATATAGTCTACCGTTAAATGGTATGGAATTAAGGAATCTCCGTTTCATATTATTCATCTTTGTATGCTACATTCCGTTATTGGTACCAGGCCAGGTGGATTTTAAATCATCTAACCTTCCTATATTATTAATCAATACCAATGGAGCAAGTATCCCCAATGAACCAAAGATTGCAGGAGATCTCGAAATTATATACAACGGACCCGGCAAAATCAATAAACTCACCGATGCCGGCAGAGAATTTAAAGGAAAAATCGGAGTAGAACTTCATGGATCCTCCTCATTGGATCTATCGCCTAAAAAACCATTAGGCATTGAAACACGAATGGATGACGGAATCACTAATCTCAATGTAAGCCTCTTGGGACTTCCTAAGGAAAATGATTGGATCTTGCTGGCACCGTATAGCGATAAGTCATTGATCAGGGACATATTGATTCATCGAATAGCTTCTGAGATGATGCCGTATTCCCCGAGGACGAGATTATGCGAACTTCTCGTCAATGGACAATATGCGGGTGTCTATGTACTCATGGAAAAAATCAAACAGGATAAAAACAGAGTTAACATTCCCGAGCTTACCACTTCGACGAATAGTGGAGATGCTCTGACTGGTGGATATATTTTAAAAATTGATAAATCTACAGGGAGTACACCTCAGGGGGGATTTAATTCAAAATATAGCAATATATCCGGGCCTGTACCAAATTATACCAATTATAAGTATGAAGAGCCAGAAGCCAATGTCATCACTACAGATCAAAAAAATTATATAAGTACATTGGTTAATAATTTTGAAGCAAGTTTTTTTAGCGCTGATTTTACAAATCCTGTCAATGGATTTAGAAAATATGCAGACGAAAAATCCATGATAGACTTTTTATTGCTCAATGAAATTGCTAATAATGTAGATGGTTATCGATTGAGTACCTATATCTATAAAGATGTGGATAGTAAAAGTGCTAAACTCAAATTTGGTCCGGTCTGGGATTATAATCTTGGATTTGGTAATGCTGATTATTGCCAGGGAGGTGAATATACCGGTCTTGCATTTGAATTTAATAATCGATGTCCCAATGATTATTGGTTAGTGCCATTTTATTGGACTAAAGTAATGACAGATCCGACTTTTTTTAGTGCGGCCAAAACCCGATGGGCTCAATTGAGAAAAAATACTTTATTGGAAAACAACCTGATCAAAATAATAGATTCATTGACGCAATCAGTACAAGAAGCCCAGATCAGAAACTTTACTAAATGGAACATTCTTAATAATTATGTTTGGCCTAACCGTTATGTTGGAGGATCCTATGAAGCTGAAATCAATTACTTAAAAACCTGGCTTAGAAACAGAATTAAATTTTTGGATGGTTATTTTGGATATTCTCCAAGTGTAGCGGTGAAAATAATCAGGCAGATCGAAATTAAGTTATATCCAAATCCCGCCGAGAATTTCATTCAGATTGAATTCCCTGCTTCTTTTCAAAAGAATGTGGAAGCACGCATTTATAATGCATTCGGTATGGAGGTTTTAAATCGTCTGTTAAACCTTAATCGGTCGTTGCCCATTCATGAATTGCCACCTGGATTGTATTATTTAAAATTATCTGATGGACAAAGGCCCCTGGCCACACGTTCTTTCAGTAAGTATTAATGAGATTTTTTTTCCTGCGTAGCTTTGTTTTAATCAAAACACTGTTTGTTTGTTTTGTTTTATTATTTTCTATTTCTTTATTCGGACAACAATTTCAATCATCTAATCTTCCAATTCTTATCATTAATACGAATGGAATCAATATTCCCACTGAACCAAAAATTGATGGAGAACTTGAAATCATTTATAACGGACCAGGAAAAATTAATAAACTCACCGATGCTGCCAGAGATTTTAAAGGAAAAATCGGAGTAGAGCTTCACGGGTCTTCTTCATTGGATCTATCCCCTAAAAAACCATTGGGTATAGAGACTCGTATGGATGACGGGCTTACCAATCTCAATGTAAGCTTACTAGGATTACCCAAAGAAAATGATTGGATTTTATTAGCTCCATACAGTGATAAATCATTAATCAGGGATGTACTTATTCATCGGCTTGGTGCTGAGATTATGCCTTATTCATCGAGGACCAGGTTATGCGAACTCCTCATTAATGGACAATATGCAGGTGTCTATGTACTCATGGAAAAAATTAAACGAGATAAAAACAGGGTTAACATTCCCGAACTCACGACTTCAACGAATAGCGGTGATGCACTCACCGGCGGATATATTTTGAAAATAGATAAAACGACCGGAAGCACACCGCAGGGAGGATTTACTTCCAGTGTATTGTCCGGAAACGCTCAATATGGCCGAAGGACATATTACCAGTATGAAGAGCCGGAAGCGAATGTAATTACCACTGCTCAAAAAAAATATATCAGTGATCTGATTTTGAATTTTGAAGGTTCATTTAATAAAAGCAATTACAAGGATGCCAAAGAAGGTTATCGAAAATATGTGGAAGAAAATTCAATGATTGACTTCTTGATTTTAAATGAATTGGCTAATAATGTAGATGGATACCGGCTTAGTTCTTACCTGTATAAAGATGTAGATAGTAAAAGCACCCGCTTTAGATTTGGTCCTATCTGGGATTTTAATCTTGGTTTCGGCAATGCTGATTATTGCCAGGGTGGACTTACCAATGTACTTGCTCTTGAATTTGCTTTGCGATGTCCTTCAGATAATTGGACAGTACCATTTTATTGGCCTATTGTTTTTCAGGATTCTGCATTTGATCAGCACCTGTATGACAAATGGACTTCCCTGCGCAAGGGATTGTTGACCAACAATCATGTGATGTTTCTCATAGATTCATTGACTGGTTTATTGACAGAAGCCGCTCCAAGAAATTTTCAGAAATGGAATATCCTGAATCAATATGTATGGCCCAATGCTTATGTCGGCGGTTCTTATGCTAATGAAATTAAATATCTGAAAGATTGGGTGATTACCCGGATGGCCTTTTTGGATGGGGTAATAAAACAGTTGATCGTACCTAAATACTACCAGGAGCGATATTTTAGTCCAATCCTTTTTCCTAATCCCGCTACCCATGATCAACCGATTTCGATTCAATATTATAATCATGATTCAGAGCGGATGCATCTCGAGATCTTTGATATGGCAGGACATTTCCTGACATCGATTAAGGATATGGAACATTATAATGGAGTAAATCAACTGCAAACTTCAACGATCCAACTTCCGTCGGGAGTCTATTTTTATAAACTTTTTGCAGAGTATCAAACAAATGCATGGAAGGTTGGAAAAATAATAGTTCGATAAATGTTAATCTGAATATTCTATTGTTCGCTTATCAAGGTCCCTTTATCCTTCGGAAAATGTTATTCATTTTTTATTTAACTGAAAGGTATGTTTTTAATTAAGCCGGCACTTATTTCTTCTCATAATTCATAAGAAACGACATAGATTAAACCGGGTATCGTATTTCAAAAAAACCATATTATATTGTATTCTTAAATCGAATCAATTCATGCAAAGTTTTCAGATCAAAGAAAGTCCCGTCGAATATGATGTCGTCATCATTGGTTCCGGTGCTGGAGGAGGCATGGCAACATACATGCTCGGCAACGCAGGTCTCAAAGTATGTTTGCTGGAAGCTGGTCCTATGTATGATCCTAAAAAAGATATCACTCAGTTTAAATGGAACTGGGAGTCACCCCGGCGTGGTGCTAGTACTACATATAGAAACAATGGGGATATGGATGCTTGTTTTGGTGGTTGGGAATTAGAAGGTGAGCCATATACTCAGATGCCTGGCTCGAGGTTTGATTGGTTCAGGGGAAGGATGTTAGGAGGAAGGACAAATCACTGGGGTAGGATTTCATTGCGATTTGGCCCACGTGATTTTAAACATAGGAGTCATGATGGCTTAGGTGAAGATTGGCCGATAAGCTATGATGAGATCAAACCTTATTATGATCGTGTAGATCAATTGCTCGGTGTATTTGGCACCAATGAAGGTCTTCCTAATGATCCGGATGGATATTTTTTACCTCCACCTAAACCCCGGTTGTATGAATTGTATATTAAAAACGCAGCAAAAAAATCAGGAGTCACTGTAATTCCTTCAAGACTTTCAATGCTGACAAAACAAATAAATAACGAGCGTGGTGTCTGTGTGTATTGCAAGCAATGTAACCGCGGTTGTCAATATTACGCTGATTTTTCATCTTCATCCTGCCTGGTCATTCCTGCATTAAAAAATAAAAATGTTGAATTGATTTGTAATGCAATGGCACGGGAGGTTACTACCAATGAAGCTGGTTTGGCTACCGGAGTCTCTTATGTGGATAGAAATACTTTGCAGGAATATCATATTAAAGCACGGAGTGTAATCCTGGCTGCCAGTGCCTGTGAATCGGCGCGTTTATTATTAAATTCCAAATCCACACATCATGACAATGGTCTTGCTAACTCCAGCAACCTGGTGGGCAAATACCTTCATGATTCTACAGGAAAAAGTATGCGTGGAATTCTGCCTAAATTGATGGATTATCCTCGATACAATGAAGATGGAGTGGGGGGCATGCATGTTTATTCTCCATGGTGGCTGGATAATAAAAAATTAGATTTCCCAAGGGGGTATCATATAGAATATGGAGGCGGAATGTCCATGCCGTCTTATGGATTTAACTGGGGTATTGAAGAGCTTAATGGCAAATTTCCCATCAAAGGCAAGATGCATGATGCAGGTGGTTATGGAAGTGCTCTCAAACAAGATTACCGATCCTTCTTCGGTGCTTCAGTAGGTATGTCGGGACGGGGTGAAGCGATTGCCCGTGAAGACAATTATTGTGAGATCGATCCGAAAGTAGTAGATAAGTTTGGTATACCTGTATTGAGATTTCATTACAAATGGTCTGAGTATGAAATCAAACAAGCCAAACATATGCAGGAGACTTTTCAGAATGTTCTTACTACTATGGGTGCAACCATTGTCAGCGGTATAGATACTGCAGAAAATAATTGGGGTTTAGCTGCACCTGGCCGGATCATTCACGAAGTCGGTACTGTAAGGATGATGGACAATCCTAAAAAAGGTCCATTGAATCGCAATGCCCAGGCTCATGATTGCAAAAACTTATTTGTGGCAGATGGTGGTTCTTTTGTTTCGC
>JBDTUE010000135.1:0-11124 GCA_040007895.1 Saprospiraceae bacterium
GGCCCAGGGCATATAAACTGCGATCTTCGTAGGTATTCCCTTTGATATCGGCGTACAGGACATATGGTGATTTTTTAGGAGTCAAAGCGGGGCAAAGGTATGGAAATGCGTTATCTAATTTTTAATGGAAGGCTTTTTTGATTTTTACCTGATGTGATATTATTCTGAAGAACATATCTGATGAGATCCTAAACTCCGGTTTATCAGACATAGCATTTGATATTGAAGAAAAATTGAATACTGATTTCAAATCCATTATTATCTTAAAGCAAAATCTAATAGTAAACATTCTATGAACAAATATGCATTGGTTACCGGAGCAGGTTCGGGTATTGGAAGAGATGCCAGTATTGCTCTTTTAAATAAAGGTTATTATGTAGCATTAACCGGCAGATCAGAATCAAAACTTAAGGAAACTGCGATCCTGGCAGGGGTTAATCTGGATCGCGCCTTTATAATTCCTTCCGATATCACTGAACCGGAATCTGTACTTTCATTATTTAAAGAAATCAAATCAACTTTCGGAAGGCTGGATTTATTATTTAACAATGCCGGTACGAATACTAAAGGATTATTGGAAGAAATCTCCTATGAGGCATGGCGATCAGTGATTGATACAAATCTTACGGGGGCGTTCCTCTGTACTCAACAGGCATTTAGAATGATGAAAGATCAATCGCCTCAAGGGGGTCGAATCATCAATAATGGATCTATCTCCGCTACAGTACCCAGACCTGACTCCGCCCCGTACGCTTGTACCAAACACGCCATCACAGGTCTTACAAAATCAACCTCCTTGGATGGCAGAAAATATAATATCGCCTGTGGTCAAATAGATATTGGCAATGTAGATACTACGATGGCCGCAACCATGAAAACCGGTATGCCTCAGGCTGACGGATCTATAAAAATAGAACCAACCTTTGATGTGAAACATGTATCCGAAGCAATCTTGTACATGGCCTCATTACCCTTAGATGTCAATGTACAGTTTATGACCGTGATGGCTACAAAAATGCCTTTTATCGGGAGAGGATGACAAGCATAAATCTTCGGAATGGGAGAATATTTGCTTAAAATTCCTGCTTCTATTTTTTCCATATCCCAACACTTTCAAATGATTTCCCAACGATGAGGCCAATATCATCCTAATTTCTGAAATTTGTGGCCTCATACTCAATAAAATATAATCTTTTGGGGTTCATTAATTATCTATGAATAAACTTTGGGATAAACTGCTGTATATAACCAATCCATCCGGAGAAACCATAAGTCCGGGCAGATATAAGTTTGCCAGGGGACTTTGGATAACTGTTTTAGGAGGTATACTTTTTACAATTCTTTTTTTCATTTATCTCAATTTTCAAGATCTTCCCACGTTTGAAGAACTCGAGAATCCTGACTATGATTTTGCCACTGTAGTTTATTTTAATGACAATAAAGAAATGGGCCGGCTTTTTAAACAAAACCGCGTCGGTGTTGATTATGATGAACTATCTCCGCACTTAATCCATGCATTATTGTCTACAGAAGATACCCGGTTCAGGATTCATTCCGGTATTGATTTCGAAGCTACAGCAAGAGTATTAGGCCGGACCGTATTATTGGCTCAGAAAGGTTCCGGAGGTGGTAGCACGATAACCCAACAATTGGCAAAACTTCTTTATTCAAATCGTGATTTTAAAGGAATGAATTCTCTTCAAAAAACGATTGCTCTGGTTCAGATTAAGTTTAAAGAATGGATCACAGCGGTAAAACTTGAACGAAGCTATACCAAAGAAGAAATCATAGCCATGTATCTCAACCAGGTAGGTTTTGTCTACGACGCCTACGGAATCAAAGCGGCAGCGGAAACATATTTTGGGGTTGAGCAGGATTCATTAAAAATAGAACAGGCATCGACCCTGGTCGGTATGCTGGTCAATCCATATCTATACAATCCTAAACGTTTTCCCAAAAATGCAATTTCACGGAGAAACATCGTCCTGGACCGGTTACACACTTCGGGCTATATCAGTGCAATTCAGCGGGATTCCTTGAACCATCTTCCATTGGATGCTTCCTCTTTTAAACGAAGGGTCATGTCGGAAGGGAATGCGCCGTATTTTATGGTTGAGCTAAGTAAATGGTTGCAGGATCTTTTTCAACAAGATGGTTTCAAAAAACCTGATGGGACTCCTTATGACATTTATAAAGATGGATTAAAAATATATACTACTATAGATCCTGTATTGCAGGAGCTTGCAGAAAAAGCGGTGTGGACCCACATGCCTAAAATACAAAAGCAACTCTTTATTGTCTGGAAAAACATGGATCCATGGACATTTGATGCGGATGAAAGACAAAGGGATATAAGGAGGTATAAACTTCAGTCCCTGGTCAGAGAAAGTGAACGATTCCAGGGTACCCGGGAAAGGATTTTAGGAACCCTGGTGGATAGTATCGAAAGAAAATTTGATTTTAATGTCACGGACAATGATATATTGAGAATGCTGGATGAATCAAACAAACCAGGTAAACTGGAAGATTATATAAAACAAAAATCTTTAACTACAGAGCGAGCTGGCAAATACCGCAAACTATTGAAAGATCCTTTTTGGCCCCGGCTTAAGTCAGGATGGAATAAAGTAGTAACAGATGCTGAAAAACAATTCAATACCAGGGTGAGGATGAAAATATTTGATTACAATATCACCCATGAAAAAGATACATCGATGACTCCAATGGATAGTCTGAAATATACTCAGATGTTTTTGCAGACTGGTACCATGGCTATAGAACCAGGTTCAGGAAAGATTCGCACCTGGGTAGGAGGGGTAGATCACCGGTATTTCAAATATGATCATATTACCGCAGACAGGCAGGTGGGATCTACGTTCAAACCTTTTGTTTATGCTACAGCGATTGGTTTCAAAGCAATCTCACCCTGCACTCAGATCATAGACAGGCCTTATACGATCTCACCCGGTGATGGTAATTTCAGATTGATAACATCGTGGTCTCCACATAACGCAGAAGGTCATTTTACAGGCAGATCTTTAAATTTATACCAGGGACTTGCTAACTCTGTTAACTCTATCTCTGTATATCTAATGAAAGAACTTGGGAATGCGGAAATCGTATGTGGATTAGTAAATGCAATGGGAATTGATAGCAGTACCCGTAGGCCTGATGGTGAATTCAGGGTACCCCGTCAACCGTCGATCTGCCTCGGTTCTTCAGATCTGACTGTATTGGAGATGGCAGGTGCTTATACCACTTTTGCTAATGATGGAAAATTTGTCCGACCCTATTTTATAGACAGGGTAGAAGATAAAAACGGTAGAGTTATATATCAACCTAAAATAGAAGAGACCAAGGCATTACCTTCCGGAGTTAACTATGTAATGGTCGATCTTTTGAAAAAAGCTTCTCCGGTCAGAGATGGCACCGTTAAAACCATTCATGGTGGGAAGACAGGTACTACCAACAGCTATAAAGATGGTTGGTATATGGGTGTCACACCAAGTTTAGTAGTAGGAACCTGGGTTGGTGGAGATTTGCCCTGGATTCGATTCAGATCACTTGCATTGGGACAAGGCTCGGCAATGGCTAAACCGATCTTTGCAGATTTTATGAAACGGGTAGAAGCTGACCCACGATTATCATGGAATACAAGCCTGGATTTTAAAAAACCTGAACATATAGGCATTGAAATGAATTGTGCAGCTTATGATTCATTAAACTCCATTGATCAGAATCTGATCAAACAATCCAGAATACTCGAAGATGAATTTGATCTCCTGAAAGACCACAAGTAAACTGTTTGTGGTTTTATCCTGATTATTAATTTTCTTTAGCAAGGACGTTTGAATAAAGTAACAAAAATAATTTTATGGGGTGGTCTATTGATCTTAATTGCCTGCAAGGGTAATCCTCGCACTGCTTCCTTAGCTACTGTAAAAACCGTTGAAACCAGGGATTCATTTATTGAAAAATTTTCTGCATTTTTTGAATCCGGAATGTCATCATGCCATTGCCCTGGTGCATCGATCACCATTGTACAGGATTCAACAGTTCGATGGATGAAGGGATTTGGAGTCAGGTCTGTATTAACCCAGGTACCTGTCGACGAACATACTATTTTCAGGTTAGCCAGTGTGTCCAAAAACTTTGCATCTATCATTACTCAAATCTATGTAGACCGGAATGCGCTGTCGTGGGAAGATAAAGTCACTCACTATTTACCGGAATTTGGATTGAGGCCCACGGAAAACACAGAACTTGTAACTATCAGGAATATTATTTCCCATACTTCCGGTTTGCCTTATCACAGTTATACCAACCTGATTGAAAGTGGTGCATCGATTGCTTCTATCATTTCGTTGTTTAAAAACATTCAATGCAAAATGCTTCCTGGCAATGAATATGCCTACCAAAATGCATCCTATGCCATGATAGAACCTATTCTATTAAAAGCTACCGGCAAATCGTATCCTGAATTGTTGCATGAAGTTTTAATTGATTCATTACACATGCCGGACATCAACTATAATTTTTCGACTATTCATGAAAGCAGGAATGTAGCATTACCTCACCGGCTGGATCCTTCCGATAGCTTGTATATCCCTACTGAGATTACAGATAAATTTTACAATGCAATTTCTGCTGGTGGTATCAATGCTTCTATTACAGACATGAGTATATGGTTAAAACTTTTATTGGGAAATTATCCTAATCTCATTTCAAAAGAAAAACTAGACACTTTTTTCAAACCTATTATCCGTACCACTACGGACAGGCGATATTATAATTATTGGCCGGGAGTTAAAGATTCATACTACGCAAAAGGAATGAGGATCCTGGATTATGGTGATCATCATAAATATTATCATGCCGGCTATGCCAATGAATACCGGGCTGAAATCGCTATCGATCCGAGATATAATCTGGGGATCTGTATTTTATTTAATTCAACCTGTCACCTGGGAGATGATATCATCCCCGATTTTTTTAAGATGAATGATGACTGGCTGGCTGGATGCCGTTGAAAGTTTTCGATTTTGAACAGACCTACCTGGTTTTGACTACCTAGTTTCCTGAAAATAGAGCAAACCAGGCAGGTCGCTGAATTAATAAATGATGTATATAAAGTTTAACCTGCCTTGTTTGTCAATGATCTTCGATTTTACAGAACAGAACAAGGTAGGTTTGTCCAGTTAAAAGAAATATAGTTTTCGATAAGTATTGTTCATTCAATTACCGAGCTTAAACAATAAATGACTTTTTACGGTAGGCCACTCTATATTCAATATACTGTATACCATCGTATCTCTTATAGTTCCATCAGCCATGATACGATGATTTCTTAAAATACCATCCTGAACTGCACCCAGGCGTTGAATAGCCCTTCTGGATTGTTCATTGAACCGATGAGTCCTGAACTCAACTGCAATACAAGCAAGTGTTTCAAATGCATATTGCAATAATAAAAATTTACATTCCGTATTGATAGCGGTTCGCTGCACGCTTTGCGCATACCATGTACTTCCTATTTCCAATCTCCTTACACCGGGTTCGATGTTCATATATCGGGTAGTCCCCACCACTGTATTATCCGATTGCCTGATCACTACGAAAGGTAAACTTTTAGCATTTTTTTGTTCTTCAAGAGCCGATGAAATAAATGAAGATATTGCTTCAGGTTTGGGGACAGTCGTATACCAAAGTTTCCAAAGGTCACCATCGGCAGCAGCTAAGGCCAATGCATCAGCATGATCCATAAGCAATGGTTCCAGTCTCACATGGTGACCTTTTAGCTTTACCGGTTCTGGGGGATACAATGAAGTTGAATTCATACAAATCAAAAACGAATACTATTGTTTGAATGTAAGTTTAAAATACAATAAGACCAGTGCCAGTGCCAGAATGATACTATTAGCAATCATAATAGCCAGATCATGTTTGAAAATTCCATAAAACAACCAGGTACTTACATTTCCGATAAGTATAAACAACATCCAAAATGAAAGATCTCCAGTGGACTTACTTTGCCAGGCTTTATATACTTGGGGGACAAAAGTAACGGAAGATAAAAATGCCCCGAACAAACCTACATAATCGATCCATTGCATAGCGATAAGAATTTAGCTTCAAAAGTATTAAATAATGACGAATGATTCCTAATGACGAATTATCCGAATGACGAATTTTTCGAATGAAGAATGAAGAAATGAAAAGAATGAAAAAGCTTTCGGACTTCCCGGCTTTTCAACTTTCGGACTTCTTAAAAGGTGAAAAAGTTAAGTCGAATGACGGTTCTTTCGAATGACGAATTTTCCGAATAACGAATGTTTCGAATGAAGAATGAAGGAATGAAAAGAATGAAAAAGGTTTTTCTGTCTTTCCGACTTTCGGACTTCCCGACTTCTCGTCTTTCGGAATTCTTAAAAAGTGAAAAGATTAGTTGGATATCGAATGCTTCGAAGAACGAATGCTTCGAATGGAATTCTATACCTTAGTGTCGTTTCAAAAAATATGAATAAACTACTCACCAATCTTACTTTTTGGGTATTGACTGCAATAACGCTTGGCATCCTCGTAGGGCATTTTTATCCTTCATGGGCATTACAACCTGTACTTGCAAAGGAATGGAAGACCAGCTTCCTGGGCCAGGAATTAAAACTTGGACCTTCGCTGAGTGAATGTTTAAGCGGAGGTTTTATATCACTTGTAAAGTTATTTATCCTTCCCATCATCTTCCTGACCATTACGCTGGGTATTGTGAATATGGGAGATTTGAAAAAAGTAGGGAAAGTCGGCGCCAAAGCATTAATATATTTTGAAGTCGTCACTACGCTTGCTCTACTGATCGGCGTTGTGGTTGCCAATATTATACGTCCGGGCGATGGTGTCATACCCAGTACTACGGGGGATGTATCAAAATACACACAACAAGCTGCTGAGTTTAGCTGGATGGAGTTTTTAAAACATAATGCAACCCTTCAGGTTTTATTCCTTGCCATCTTAAGCGGAATTCTATTAAATAAAGCTTCTTTCAGACAAAAAGTATTGGACCAACTCATACCTCTTTCTAATTGGATATTTAAATGGTTGTACCGTGCCATGCTACTGGCACCGATAGGCGCATTTGGGGGAATGGCTTATACCATAGGCCGATATGGAATCAGGACTTTGTTGCCTCTTGGCAAGCTTATGCTCACTGTATATAGTACCATGGCCTTATTTATTTTTGTCGTTCTTTATTTTATACTGAGATATTATAAAATTAATCTCTGGCAGTTTCTCAAATATATTAAAGAAGAAATCCTGATTGTATTGGGCACCTCTTCTTCTGAAGCCGGATTACCTAATTTAATGCAAAAATTAGTCAATATGGGTTGTTCAAAACCTGTGGTTGGACTAGTCGTTCCTACTGGTTATAGTTTTAATCTAGACGGCACTACGATTTATCTTTCGATGGCTGTGATTTTTTTATCACAAGTATACCATGTACATCTGACACCGGGACAAATGTTGACTGTCATAGGTATATTGATGCTTACTTCCAAAGGTGCTGCCGGAGTGACCGGAAGTGGATTTGTAGTGTTAGCTTCTACTCTGGCTGCTGTAAAAGTGATACCGGTGGAAGGACTTGCCATTTTATTAGGTGTTGATCGCTTTATGTCCGAAGCCCGTGCCATCACGAACATTATTGGCAATGGTGTCGCTACAGTATGGATTGCGAATAATGAAAAGGAATTTGACCATGAAAAGTGGGAGCTCATATTGAGCACCAAATCCAAATAATAGTCTAAAATAGCTTCTTGACTTGCTTCTTAAATTATACTCGTACGAGTAGAAAGAATCGCGCAAGAAATTTAACGAAGTTCAATTCACTTCATTCAGGATAAGCTTTCGTTTTTTTTATCTTTGACTTTAATTATAAAAATTGACTGTTAATTTATAATGCTGAATAAGACATTTTGGGCTCTTTTGTTTTTAGGGGTTTTACAAACACAAGTACACGGACAATCTGACAAGACTCAAGCCATAAAAGATTCTCTCCAGGTTTCATTAATTTATACTGGTCAAAGTTTAGGTGCCTTTGGAGTAATTCGATCACAGGAAGAACATGAATTAGTCACTGAACAAGCCAATACTGAACATTTACCATTTAAATTAGTGAGTCATGCCTGTTGGAGAGCTCATGGTCTGGTCATTTTTCTTCCATCCACTGAACCAAAAGGAAATGAGCTATCCAAGATTCTTGAAAAAAGAAATTCAGCCAAAAAACTTATCCATCAGCGTGCATTGATGACACAAAATGTTTTATTAGTTCAGGATCCTACCCGTACCTCTGAGGACATGCTAAACCTATTAAAAAGAAATCCTCGTACTGCATTGGATTTTCCGGAAATGCAGGAAACCGAAGTTAGCATCTATGTCACGATGATCAAGGATGAACAAGCTTTTATTATTGAATCACCCGATGCAACCTGGCCAGTGAATGAAAATCAATGGACCTTAGGAGAAATCAACCGGATAGACATCGGGGATAGTTCAAGATTATTTGAAATGCCTTTTAACCTGGGAGAAATAGCTGTACGATCCAATGTAATTAAGAAACTTTTGTCAGAATCAGGTTCATTTCATACAATCCTTGATCTGGGACAACGAACAAGTCAATTTGGAATCAAAGAAAGCGATCAGGCTTACATTGACTATTCCATACTTGACTTTATGGGATACACTATTTCTTTACCATATCATTTTGAATTATCTCTTGCTGCTGATACTTTAAAACAAATTAAAATAAAACATCCGGCTATCCGGTTTCTGGCTACTAATATCCATACCAAAGACAGTTCTTTATTTTACAAGCACCTCATAGAATCTTACGGAAAGATAAGGCTAGGTTTTATTGGTTTGGTAGATCCAACCCTGCAGGGAGATTTGGCCAAGGGTAGCCTGGAGGATTTTCGATTTATTCCTACAATTGAAAGTGTCAAAGATGAAATAAAAATCCTGCGCAATAAAGGAGTCGATGCCATCATTGTATTATCCAATATGGATGCAATTGATAATGCATTTCTATCGCAGGAAGTGCCTGCTATTGATGTCATCCTGGCAGATCTGCAAAAAAACTGGAGCCTGGAGACTATTGAACAATCCATCATTTTCCCATCATCTCAAATTAATAAACTAAAAACACCGGCTTTAGTAACCCGTTCCTTCACTAATGGACTAGGTGTCGGTTTATTGAAATTAAATTTTAATAGTAATCACCATTTGAGTGCATTAAACCATACCGTTTCATCCGTATCGGATCATTCGCCCATGGATACCGTACTCTACAATAAACTTTCATCCATGGATATCAGGAAAACCAAATCCAAAGGTGAATTGCTGTTTCCTGCATTTATTGATATCTTATCCAGGCATCCTGAATTGAAAAATTTTGATGACATCACCAAACAAGGAAGAGTTTCACAGGAACTTTGGGAAGAATTTGTAGCGCGATTGATCAGGAGAGCAGCACCTGCTGAAATTGCAATTCTTAGAAAATTTCCGTCCTTCCCAAGTTTGATTGGAAAATTACACCAGGATGAGATCAGAGCATGGCTGTGGACGGAAGAAGATATTATTTTATGTGATGTGAAGGGCAATGCATTACTGAAATTATTAACAGACGATGTCCGAAGGGATCTAATTATGAGTGGATTATCAAGGCCTGTACTTAATTCCCAGCGGCTTGACGGAGGCCTGTCATCGTCAAATTCAACAGATTGGTATCAGCAAAATGTGAGGATCATGGGAAGAGGAATAGACCCTGATGCTTATTATCGAATAGCAACGACCGATGTCGTATTTGAAGGTATCCGGGCTGCAGATTTTACAGACTCAAAGCGAATCAGGAGATATTTTACAGTGGATAAGGATGGAAGATTGGTTCCGGACGCTGATCACAAAACATTATCTATAAGAACATTCATTTTAAATGAACTCAAACGACTAAGGAAATCTAACAAGACTGAAATCAATTATCTCGACGCCATTGCAGATAGATTAATTCCGGATCCATCCTTTGAACGTCTATTGACTTTTAATTTCGATCGGCCCACCTTGTGGTCATCATATAATAGGAAGTTTAACAGTAGTGCGTATGGAAACGTACCTGAAAGTAGAATTTCGGCAACCAATTCCTGGGTCATTGGGACCAATGGAGGGATTAAAGCTATATTAGACGGTCAGCATTACGGTCTCGATATGGGTTTAGCCTTTGCCTATGCAACTCAAAACTCAGAGATTACCAAGACTACCAATCAGATTACTGAATCAAGTGATGATATCAAAATCGATCTTACGTATCGATACAAATCAAAAAGTGTATATCATCCTTTTGTCCGCAGTCAATATGATACCGAGTTTACCCCCACGATCAATCCAAATACCTTTGAAAAAAATTATAGACAACAGGCACTGCGTGGCGTGATAGGATTTAACCGTAATAATTTAAAGCACTGGAAAAATTTAGAAATTGCTTCCTTACTGGAACAAGACTTTGGTCAGAATAAAATTCAAATTGGGTTTACCGGAAATGTTCGGGCAGTATATCCTATTGGTGGCAACGGAGTATTATATTCTTTAAAAAATGATGCTACTTATTTTTTTAAATCAAGGCAGGATACCAATCGGGACCTTGCTATAAAATATAATATGATCCATGAAATCATAGTCCCCCTTATCGACGAATTAGCATTATCAGTAGGTGCCGATCTTTTGTTTTATAAAGGAAAAGTAACGGAGACTAAGGATCCGGGTATGAGTATGCTGCTCCGGGTGGGTCTGACATACGATAGAAAGTGGAAACCCAGATATCAACCACTTTTTTGAGTTCCTTCAACCTATTTTGAACTAATATAACTTTCTACTTATTTGAATCCAATACTACAGGTAATGCTTTAATATGAGCAAAGACTTCAACTCCATTCAATATCATCTCTACACTATTTTCAGAAAATTTTACTCCCTTCACATCGTGCAGGTTTCCTTTAGGTGAAATCGCCTTTACACCATAAAATGTTCCATCCTTTCCAATAGCTTTGATTTGAATAATGCTTCCTCCAGGATGGATTCCTTTGA
>JBDTUE010000136.1:0-11052 GCA_040007895.1 Saprospiraceae bacterium
CACACTCCTGTCCTAGATCCTGAAGATTCGGTAATTTAAATTATGGTTCTGAGTCTTTTAATGCTATTTCACCCACATAAAACAGCGAAGAACCTTTATTGCAATAGTCTGAAATATAAAAATGGTATAATATGATTCTAATCACTTTTTCAAATGATGGTGGTTAGTGTGTTCACTACCCGTTCAAATGTGATCCTATTATTTGAAATTGCCAATAAAAGATTTTGATTGCACCAACCATTTTTGACTGGAACAAAGGGAAGAATAAGACTTATCTTTTTTTTTGTATAAAACAGAATATGTGAAGTGTAAATATGATTCTATTCTTTCTTACAATCGTTACATCATTTTGTAAATAAGTATTATTATTCACAGATGGTGAAATTAAATAAAAGTTTTACTTTCTCATGCCGGATGAACCGTTCAGCTTGTACTCCGTTTTGTTTTTAGCCTTCCGTTTATTTTTACCAATTCATACCAAATGACGGATACAAAACCAATTCCAATAGCTGAAAATATCTGGGATATAGTAAGTCTCTCAAATTCAAAGAAAGACGTTAATGGAGGAACAAATAATAATAGTCCTGTAACTATAATCGTGATGGCAATGATGAGCAGTACCATATTGTTTTTATAGCGCATCGTCGTGAAGATGGAATAATAGAAAGAACGGTTAACAAGGGTTAAAAAAATATTGGCAGTGATTAAAACTGTGAATACTATCGTGCGGGTGTGAGGCTCATCAAATGCCTTGTATATGGAGTATTGATATGCAAACAAAGTTCCTGCAGTAATGACCAATCCCTGAATGATACTTGTCATTAACTCTTTCCTGTTGAAAAAAGTAGTAGTATATAATCGTGGTTTTTGTGACATTGTGTTTTTCTCCATAGGTTCATTTTCAAAAATGATAGAACAGGTGGGTCCCATGATCAATTCTAAAAAAATGATATGTGTGGGTGAAAATATATTGGGATAAATCCATCCTGATGCCAATGGAATAAAAACGGTAAGGATGATCGGAATATGAATGGAAATAATGTATTGAATTGCTTTTTTTAGATTCGTGTAGATTTTTCTACCCATAGCTACAGCGTCCACCATTTTTGATAAATCATCTTCCAGTAAAATCAGCGAAGCTGCTTGTTTGGCTATTTCTGTTCCTTTTTTTCCCATAGCTATACCGATATGAGCTGCTTTTAGTGCCGGTCCATCATTTACACCATCACCTGTCATAGCGACGATCTGATGATTTTTTTTTAAAGCATTGATAATTCTCAATTTTGCTTCGGGATACATTCTGCAAAAAACATTCGTATTCATTACACTTTTTTGCAATTCTTCCCCTGATAATTTCATCAATTCATCTCCAGTCAGGCTATTTTCAAAACCTTTAAAGCCGATTTGTTTAGCGATGGATGTAGTCGTGGCTGCATTATCCCCTGTAATAATTTTTACATTAATGCCTGCTTCATAAAAATCTTCCAATACTTTATGGATATTCTTTTTGGGTGGGTCGTAAAAAGCAACGATACCCTTAAATGCAAACTTAAATTCTTGTTGTGTTTTAGGAAAATCGTTGCCTTGAAAACTGCTTTCACCGACACCTAAAACCCTGTATCCTTCCCTGGTGATGGTTGATATTGCTTTCTCAATTTGTTGCTTTTCTTCTTTGGACAAATTACAAACATTCATCAAAGCTTCTGGCGCTCCTTTGGCAGCGATGATTCTGTTGCCTGAATTGTTTTCAAATATATGTGTCATCATGGGTGGTTTGCCACTCAATGGATATTCGTGAACTATTTTGTACTGTAGCCGTTCGTCCTCTTTTTTTAAATTATTATAAGCATTATGCAAGGCTACTTCCATTGGGTCAAAGGCAATGGGTTCACTTGCCCACATAGCGGTCGTGATTAGGGCTTTTTCATCATCATTGGCTTCATCTGCGTCTGCTATTTTTTGCGAAGTCGACGAAAATACTTTGGCCAAACTCATTTTATTTTCGGTGATAGTTCCTGTTTTGTCTGTACAGATTACGGTAGCACTGCCCAGGGTTTCAACGGTTTTCATTTGTTTGACCAGGATTCCCATTTTCATTAATCGCCAGGCACCAATTGCCATAAACGTGGTAAATGCCATCGGAATTTCTTCGGGTAAAATGCTCATGGCCAACGTGAGTGCCTTTAACAAACTATCCAATACATTATAAGACCGAAAATAATTGATACCCCATACGATGAAGAAAACAACTGCACCGGCAATAACCAGTTTTTTTACAAAATTGTTTATTTGCAATTCAAGAGGTGTTTTTTCTTCTTTGATGCTTTCAAGGCTATTGCCGATTTTGCCTAGTTTAGTCTCATTACCGATGCTGGTGATGGTGACAATAGCAAGGCCACTCGAAACTGTTGTGCCTTTAAAAATTAAATGGTCTTCATTGTCTTTGTCTTTAAAAACCGGTAGAGATTCTCCGGTAAGAATTGATTCATTGACAGAAAAATCATTGGAATGAACTATGATCCCATCTGCCGTAATGGATGTTCCTTCTTCAACAATCAAACTATCTCCAACTACTAAATCTTCGCTTTTTATTTCTTCTGATTTTCCATTTCTAATTACTTTGCAATTGGGCTGTGTCAGGTTTTTTAGTTTCAGTAGGGCATTTCGACTTCTAGAGTCCTGGAATAAGGAAATGACGGAAACAATAACTATAGCAGCAGCAAGGAAAATTCCATCCCCTGTTTTACCACTTACAAAATAGATTGTAGCAGCAACCAATAATAGTATAATCATTGGCTCCTTGGCCAAATTTTTTATTGCATCTAAAACAGTGTTTTCCTGTTTGTACTTTAACGTATTCTGTCCGAACTCCTTCCTTGCAAGTATGACCTGCTCATTCGTTAAACCTTGTATATTGAAATTATTTTCAGACATGTTAAGATTACATTTATTCTATCGATTATTTTTTTACTATTAGTTCTTTATTGGTGTCAATTTCGGCAAAGGCATACTGTTGTGCCAAGCATGATCATTTTTTGCATAATCACTAAAGTGTGTTGATTAATTATGTTGAAGGTAATAACAAATGCCATAAAGAATGTTGTCGATCCGATATTTGGTAATAGTCAATTAGAGGTCGTTGATATTCTATTCAGACAACATAGCGGTACAACAGCCATTATAACTTCACCTCGTCTTTTCCATTACTGACACTACAAATTCAATATTTCCGACTTTCTTAATTTCTTCTCCGGTCTTGTGAAAATTGTTTTTCTCGAAGAATGTTCTTGCTGTTTTACTTACATGACTAAATATTTTGTTTAAAGATGATTTCTCCGCCTGTTTTTCAATTTCGGTCAACAGTCTTGTTGCAACACCTTTTCTTTGAAAATCTTTATGAACATATAAGAAGTCAAGGTAACCAATACCGTCGATTGAGCTGAATCCAATTATTTTGTCATTGGATGTTGCCACTAAAAAATATTGTTCTGAGATTTTTTTGGTCCAATGGTCTGGATTTTTATATCCTTCAGACCAAACCCTTGTTTCTTCTTGGTTATAGTCAGCTGAATTAATAACAGTAATCGTGTCCCGGAAAAGGAAACGAATTTGATCCAGGTCGTTAAGGTCTGCTCGTCGCGTTTTTATTTGCAAGGTAGGGTATTGATTCATTTACATTGTGGTATAAAACACAAGGATAAATCCGTCTGTCACCAGATAAGTACGATTTTTTTTTGATGGCATTGATGTGTAAAAAGATGAAAATATGTTTGTAAATATATTTGATTTTAGAGTCATATTGGACAAACTCACTTAAATGAGATGTGTGAATCATGTAACTAATATCCAGAATTGTACAACGGCATTCAGTTAAAGTGATGGGACCTTTGCAAGGTAATATTTCCATTACAATCAACCCTACTAGAATGATAAGTACATTTAAAAAGAAACCGAAAGCAGCGGACACCATCACGACATGGACGCTTGACCCTGCACACAGTGAAATTGCTTTTAAAGTTAAGCATCTAATGATTACAAATGTAAAAGGAACATTCAAAGATTTTGGTGCAACCGTTTATATTAAAGGAGAAGAGAATATGACTTCAGAAATTGATTTTTGGATGAATACAGCATCTGTAGACACCAATGATGAAAAACGTGACGAGTACTTAAAGGGGCCAGAATTCTTTGATGCTGAAAAATATAAAAAGGTAACTTTTATTGGTACTAGTTTTGAAAAAACAGAAACGGATGGGTACTTTATATTGCATGGAGTTCTAACCATGAAAAATGTGACTAAAAGAATAGAATTAGCTGTTGTATTTGACGGCAAAATGAATGATCCATGGGGAAATGAGAAAGTGGGTTATACGATCAACGGAAAGATAAACCGTAAAGACTGGGAATTAAACTGGAAAGGTATAAGAGAAGGAGGAGGCTTGCTAGTGAGCGATGAAGTACGAATTAGTTGTGAGGTTCAATTATTTAATTTAAAACAAGTAGTAAATAATTAAAATGAAACCAAACCTTGGAATAATAAACGAAAATACACAAGCAGTTGCAAATGAATTATCAATCATTCTTGCAGATGAATACGTACTTTATACTAAAACAAGGAATGCTCATTGGAACGTAGAGCGTGCTGATTTTTATGATAAGCATAAATATTTTGAAATTCAGTATGAGCAGTTAGATGATTTTATTGACTGTGTTAATGAGCGCATACGTTCACTCGGACATTATGCACCTGCCACAATGCAATCATTTTTAGAGTTGACTCAACTCACTGAAATGACGCGAGAAAAAAACGACAGCCATGGATTTATAAAAGCTATTGGCTGACTATGAACCTATCATTATAAAGTTGCGGGAAAATATTCATTGATTTGCTGATAAATTGTAAAATACGTGAAACAGTGATTTTATTACAGGACTAATGGAAAGCCATGAAAAGATGGCTTGGTTCTTACGATCACTTTTATAGATAAAAAATGAACACATTTTCATTGATTTAAGGTTCCAATACTTTCAGGAGAATATAAAAATGTAAATCCGAAGAAGAATAAAATGAAACAAACAATTTAAATGAGGATTTTAGAAAATAGAGTTGCCATTGTGTCGGGGGCGGGGTCTGGTATGAGCAAGGCCATGGCATTGCTTTATGCTTCTAAGGGAGCAAAAGTAATTGTGTTTGACTTCAATGAAACAAGCGGTAACGAAACAGTATTGGAAATTATGTCTGATGGTGGAGAGGCCTTTTTTATAAAAGCAGATTTGTCCAAACAAACGTTCAATCAAGGGCTAATTGACTATGTTGCTAGCCATTATAGCGGCTTCCACATTACTTGTTGGTAGCTTCCAGTTTCGGCTAAGTTATTGCCGATTTGTGGGTATACTTATTGGTTATTGGTGCTACATGAAAGATGGATACTGATTCACGTTTCAATGGATGATACGACTTACACCAGGCTGTTTTAGAGCGTTTAGTTTCCTTGCCGTTGATGCTTTGTTTTGCATTTATTAAGTGGGAAGAATTTAATATAATGGCGGGCAAGAACTAATAGAATTGCCATAATGTCTATAATTATTGCATTCATCTATTACGGGGCTTTTACCTTCTTGAAATAGCAGGATAATATCGGATCCTCCAAACTGGAAATAACCAAATTCATCCCCTTTGGAAACATTATTTCCGGGTTTAGCAATCATATGTACAGAGGATACTTGACCCATTCCTACTGGCACTACTCCTATAATTCCCATATTTCCTTCAGGAGAATTTGTAGTATCAATCGTAATAATTCCTCTGGCTTGTAAAAACTGATATCCGTTTTCGGCATTATCCGGAACTTCAAAATGTCCCGCAGAAGAAATCTTTACTTCTAAAAAAGCTAATCCCTGAACAGTAAAACATTCTTTAACCACACCAGAAGCTGGAAAGTGGAAGCGATGGTATGAGTTCGGACTAAGAAAATAGTGTACAAAAGTTCCCTTAGTAAAACTATTGGAATATTGACTCCCTTGTAGTAATTCATGGATATTTCCAAACCGATGAGTTTGTTTTATTACAATATCAGGAATGCACGAGTTTTGATCAATGGAATATTTTTTTCTAAAAGTACAATCTGCAGGCATCGCAATTACGTGGTTGTCATTTGGTGAATCTATAGGACGTAATCCCGGGTTTAACTTTCTCGCAAAAAAATCATTAAAGGAATTCCATGCTGCATTAGGTTTACCATTTATCATAGAATCTTGAATTCTATATTGGGGAGAAAATTTTATGAAAGAATATAATATAGAATCATTAAATGATTCAGATGTATTTAAGAAATCTCCCCAACAGGTAGCATAATCTACCAGAAAATCACTGAACCAGGGTATGGTTTGAGTTAAAAATCCATTTTGTGTTTCCTGATCTACTAAATAGTAAAAGTGACATAATTTATCGTACACTTCCTGACTATGTAAAGTGTCTGGGTTTTGCCAGGCAATTTCCCCACTTTGATGCGGAATCCATTTAGCGGAAGCTATTAAGTAATGGATATAAGATTTTCTAGTAGTGGGCCAGTATAAGGATTCAAATAAATTCTGATTTAATAATTGTTTGCCTTTGTTTTTGGCAATGTTTAATGATTGTTCTATCAAAACCCAATCATCATTTGTTGCTTGATGGAGTAAATAAATAATGGCTTCTTCGGATGAATTAATTTTTTTCATTTTTTATTATGTGATTAATTGAAATGGTGCCCTGCCGTATAAAGGATCAATTCTGTCTGCCGAGCTTAAAGGAGCGGAGAGGCGCGAGACAGGGAATTTTTTAAAAAGTTGGATTATCCAGGATCCGTTGGAAAATCATCTCGAAAGTTAGGGATTTGTATACAGTTAAATGCAATAGTACCACGATTTGGTGATTTGAATAATTTAGAATTACGAGATCAGACTTCGCTGGAGTCAATACATTAATTCTTTGAGACGGGTGAAGTTAGACCGCCCTGTGACCCTTGATTGTAAGAGTCTGATTGTATACCATCCTGGTAAACTACGAATTACTATCTACCGCGGTGTCTTTTGTCAATGCAATTAAAAGCATTAAGAAGGCGATATACATAAAACTTCCTCTTATCCAGCTTAAATGTTGCCACATCTGCCCTCGTTGATACCATTCTGAAGGAGAAACTGCGGAGTTGTTATTGCTGTCTGCAAATGCTTTAAGTCCAGGAACAAAATAAAAGGCTGTTGCAATAATTGCTAATACATATATGCTAAGAGAGATGAGAATAAGTTTTCGTCTCGTCTTCAGTTTCCAGTTTAAGATAAGAGCCATGATCGTTGACAACATAGCTACAGGATGAATCAGGATCCAAAAATTGCCATCCTGAATTCCATACTCTCCTTTAATTAAACTATTGGATTCTGGTAAGTGAGAAAGGTAAGATGGGAAATATACGATGTGTGAATAAACAACTCCACCAACAATAATTGCCCAAAGTGTGATCGCTGTAAAAAGAGAAATTTGTTTTGCGTTTTGCATGATTATTTATTTTTTCAATGGTGTGTAGATGTTTTTATAAATTTTGATGTCTGACAATTTCAACAGTTAGAGCTAGCAGCGATGACAATTTAGTTTCGTTCATTTCTTACTTTAAGTTTAAAAGATAACAATTATAACTATAAGCTCCGTTTTTTAGCAGCCATCCTGTTTACTTTGTTTTTATCGTAGCTGGAGTAAGCCCAGGAGCTGTAACAGTAAGGTTAATTTCGCCACCTGGCGCTATCCGTTGAACAGTAACCAGGAGACGACCCTCATAGGCATTGCGAGAATCAGTCTTATATGGACCGGGAAAATCAAGTTCTCCGTTGTCTAGACCTATAAGTTGACCGGCACCTTCTACTTTTACAGTAACAGTGACTTTGGCATCAACTACTTTTAAACCAACGTTGTCATTCACAGTAATTTCGAATAAGAGAAGATCACTTTCAACAGGCAACGGAAGCGGAGTAACCTGAAGTTTAGTTGAGTCACCCGTAGTAATGAGTTTTGAGCTAGCAATCTTGCGACCTTTTATATAGCCTACCGCCGTTAGCTCGCCTGGTTCATAGTTTACCTTCCAATCGTCAAAATAAGTATTGTGCAATATTGGCTTCCTACCGAGGGAACGCTTGTTGAGGAAAAGTTCCACTTCATCGCAATTGGTAGAAGCCCGGACAGTGACTGTTGAATCTTTTGCCCAGTTCCATTTAAGCTTTGCCGGTGGAGTACGCCAGGCATTTTGAGGACGCTCATTAGTGAGTACGTATATTTGCAGCACAGGATCTTCCTGCCAATAAGCCGCCCGTTGATAAAAGCCAGGTTTCTTACCGCCAGCCATATCGATTAATCCTGATCTGCTACCCCGGTTCGGCAAAGCTCCTGTTTCACCAAGATAGTCGATGCCTGTCCAAATGAAATCCCCAATCACAAAATCATTATCACGAACACCCAGCCAGTTATGTAATGCATGGGTGGTTTCTGTCCCAAGGAAGATACGGTCAGGAAAGCGTCTGCGTTCTGGTACGTAAGTACTGTCTTTATAGAGGCGGTCGATATAATTATAACCACCGATATCGAGTACGTCCATGAAGCCGTTGCGAGAAGACACAAATGATTGATCGCAGGCGGATGTAGCCGGACGGGTGGAATCTTCTTCATGGCAAATATCCATCAGTTTTTTAGCAAGCTTCCAACCATTGTCTTCAAATTGATCTGGTACTTCATTGCCAATGCTATATAGAATTACGCTGGGATGATTGCGGTCACGTCGCAACATAGCACGAAGATCTGTTTCGTACCACTGTTTAAAATAGAGATGATAACCAAACTTCGATTTTCCACGAGTGTTCTCGGTATAATTGAGGGTCCAGTCGCGTGTCCACTCGTCAAAGGCCTCATCAAAAACATAAAAGCCAAGTTTATCGCACAAGTCGTAAAATTCCGGCGCGAAAGGATGATGACTCGGACGAATGGCATTGCATCCCATCTCCTTTAGAATGCCAAGGCGATAAGTCCAGATTGCAAGAGGGACAGCATTACCAAAGGAGCCAGCATCCTGATGAACGCATACACCCTTGAGCTTGGTGGACTTGCCATTAACAAACAATCCTTTATCCTTATCAAACTTCAGGCTGCGGATACCAAATGTAGTAACCGTCTCATCAAGTTTTTGACTGTCGAGTAATAATGTGCTTCGAAGTTGGTAAAGAATTGGGGTTTTATCTGACCAAAGACGAGGATTGGTCACCGTAACCATCTGACTAACCTGCGTTCCATGGTGCATGCTTTGCAATGTAACCTTTGTCTCTGTGGTTGCAATGATTTTGCCGTCTGGTGAGAAGACCGTGCTTTGCACCACCACATCTCCGCTTTCCGGCTTTACGTGCCAGGCATCTTTTATCCACTCCCTCCGTTGTTTTTCTGTCAGAAAATTCGGATCAATAATATAGTCAGCTTTTACCAATGCTTTTTCCGCAGAAATTTCCGGGGTAGTAACATACACACCACCATCGAGCCTGAACTGTGTGTACCCCGTGGTGATCAGACGTACATGCCTGTATATACCCGAACCGGCATACCATCGCAAAGCGGGTTCGGCAGAATCATCTACACGAACAGCCAACACATTTGGCGAACCATCTTTTTTAAGGTACTCGGTCATATCATAACGAATATCGACGAAACCATAAGGCCTGTGTCCGAGAAAATTGCCATTGATCCAAACATCACTATTCATATATATTGCATCGAACTCGACCACTACTTTTTTGGTAGTATCGGGAGATACAAAACTTTTACGATACCACCCGATGCCATGTGTAAAATAGCCTGTGTTCCTGTCACCAGAGGGAGGCAGATTAACCGGACCTTCAATGCTCCAGTCGTGAGGAAGATTAAGGATGCGCCAACGGCTATCATCGAACTTTGTTTCTTTAGCCGCCGGATCATCGCCTAGCGAAAAGTGCCAGTTATCATCAAAAGGAATTACCTGGCGAGGGTCAGACATCGAATCAGTTAGAACTGTTCCGTATACATGCCACCCATTGGCTGATCCGTTCTTGATATTGGGTTGATCATTGGCAACAGAAATAAAAGTGCCAAAGCCACAGAATAATAATATCAGGCAAGAAAACCTTACTGTATTCAGTGTAAATAAGTTATAGCTAATATTCATCATTCTTTTTGATTTAGGCACAACCATAACATTTGTTTTATTAAAAATACTACTTAATAGTAATAATAATTATAATGGTCGTTTGCATTTGAGGCTTGTCCAAGGCCTGGTATTTGAAATTCTCTGGTATATAATAGTCTTCACCAAGCCCAACGAGTTATTTCTTTGGGTTTTGTTGAACCACTTAACGCTCTCAAGGCCTCAAGTACTGGTCCAAACCATTTTACAAATTCAGCCTTGCCAGTTCTTTTTTTACTCATGCTATTTTTTCAGAATGCTGAAATATCAGTGTCGCTTTTGAAAGATAGTTTACGTCGAAATTTAAGTACTTATTATTTATATTTCTTTAATCCATGATTACTCTTTAATGTGTGTAGGATTCATAAAATTATGTTATTAGCAAAAGTCTGACTCCTCTGGAGTCAATACATTCTTTCTTTGATCCTATTTAGTGAAGTCAGACCACGCTGTGGTCTTGATTGAATGAAAACTTTTCAAGTCAATTGTGCCAATATGACTCCAGAGGAGTCGGACTTTCAGTTGAATGCTCTTAGTTATGTAGAGAACAATTTTGTTTTTATTTACCCAACCAATTTTGTAAAATGGCCATCTGTTCTGAACTCATTTTGTCAACTCTGGTAATCATAAACTTTCTTTTACCAGTTTGAGCATTTGTTTCTGAATCTATTTTTAATCCGGCATAAGAAAGATAACTGTTATAATCAAGTTCCTTGGTAATATAAACGTACTCAAATATTGAAGTTAAGGAGACCCCTGCAACGGTTTCGCAGGTTTGTTGAAATTCAGCATCTGTAAACCCATGGTTTAATTCTTTATAATAATG
>JBDTUE010000137.1:0-11039 GCA_040007895.1 Saprospiraceae bacterium
ATCCTTTTATGCATGCCCTTATATTTACGGTGCAAATTAGGTTCATCCTGACTAGTCAATCTCCCCCCGTAAGGGTGAAATAAATTAATAAGTGGGACTTTATTTTCTGCTACGTGTAGGACAGTTTATTAAAAAACAGGTTTCTTATGCTGGTTCCTTTAAATCCAAAATATCCTTTTATTTTTCGATAAGGGAATGGACCATTTCCTTATAACTTCTTCCTATAGGGATTTCTTTGCCATTAATCTCTACATCCGTAGCCGTATAAGCCTGTATTTTATCTTTGGCTACAAGGAAGGATCTGTGTATTCGAATGATATTATTCTTGGCCAGCAGTTCTTCAACCTGACCTAATTGAAATTTGGTAACGATGGAATTATGAGGTGTGACTATTCGGATATATTCTTTTAGACTTTCGATGTACAATATTTCATCTAAGTATACTTTGACTTTCTTTTTAGTGACATTAAAAAATAAATATTTTCTCTCTGGCGATATTTTGGTGGATTCCCCGGCCTCATAAGTGACTAATCCATGTCGGAGCTTGTTTATTGCCATAAGGAATCTGCTGAATTCCACCGGTTTTAATAAATAGTCCACCACATTATGCTCATATCCTTTGAGAGCATATTCATTATAAGCAGTGATGATAATAATGTTTGGCGGATGTTTAAGTGTTTTGATAAAATCAAGGCCTTTAAGTTTGGGCAAATGAATATCCAAAAAAATCAAATCGATTGGTTCCCGCTCCAGGATTTCGAGGGCGAAAATGGCATCGTTACAAATCCCTTTCAATATCAGGGAAGGAACCTGTAGGATATAATCTCTTAATACTTCCGCCGCTAAGGGCTCATCTTCCACGATCAGACAATGATATTGTTGCATGATTATTCAGTTTTATATTTAGTGAAACCTTAAAAAGTGTTTGAGTCTGTTTAATGGACAGTTGATGCGCCGGGTAAAGTAATTCAAGTTGCCGTTTGATATTGATTAAACCAATATTGTCAGGGTTCGGTGATTTTGGTAAGCCATCCATCGAATTTTCTATAGTAAATGAAAGATCTTGTTTGGATAAAGTGATAACAATGTCGATATGAGTTTCAAACCTTGATTCACTCGCACCATGTTTAAATGCATTTTCTACAAAAGGTAATAATATCAAGGGAGCAATGGGTTGAAATTCATCATCGGTTTCTGTAACCACATTTATTCTTAACCGTTCATTATATCTTAATTTTTCCAATTCAATGTAATCCATAATTACCTGGATTTCCTCTTTAATAGTGATTTTGGATTTGCCTGATTCATACAACATAAACCGAAGCAATTTGGAGAGTTTCATAATTACTTCAGGAGTTTCATCCGCTTTTTTCCGGGCCAGAGCATATAAATTATTCAATGTATTAAATAGAAAATGAGGATTGGTTTGATTTTTCAGGTATTTTAGTTCTGCTTCTAGTTTTTCTTTTAATAGTTCTTTCGATTTTTCCAGGGACCGGTGGTATAATCGATACTGTTTAATTGCCAGAACAACACCAAGTATGAATATTAAATCTATAAAAGAGGAAATAATCCGGTTTAGCGTGATGACTTGCTCTACAGGGGTATCATCATGATAAATGTATTTAAGGATGAATCGGGTGGACAACCATCGGTTCAATATAGAAGTTAGTACTAAAACAGCCAGGCCGATCGCAGGAATAATAAGCACTGGACGTTTTACCTTGTAAGCAAGGTTATTAATAAGGTAGATAAAAAAATAGCATAAAGGTATTTTGATCACCAGGATGATGAAGCATTCACCTTGAAATGCAATAAAAAAGCGATAGAAAGGAGAAAGAGTAGTATAGGACGCACTGATCCAGGCAAATTCAAGGTAAGATTCAAACAGTAAATAGACTAACCAAAAGATCACATGAAACCAAAAACGGGGCAATTTCATTCCGCAAAAGTCGCAAAATTCAGAAAGTATTCCGGATGGAATACAAACAACATAATTCTACCTACGAATTACAGGTTTATGAGTATCAATGTGATGAAATTTATAGTTGCCTATGATATTGGATTGCGATGAATTATCAGCATGGTAGTTTCTTTTCCTGATCTGAACTGCCATATTTGATCCACCACTATCCTTTGTAGCGATTTCATTTTGAATTCAATGTGATACTTGCTTTCTCTTTGTTATTTGCTTTTGCTAATTGTAAAAGAGTATTAAAATACAGCCTGTTCACCAAAGCCTGCTTTAATTGGTTTCAAACGATCTTTTATCGTTCTTTGAATGTCATCGGTACACATTTACTGGTGCTTATATCTTAATAATTAAATTTATGCATTAAATAAGTTTACCTGGAAAAGTTGTTTAAATAAAGAAAGATTAAATCGTCTTCACCGGACGATTTGAATATCAATTCTGTTAAGAAATCAAGTAATAAATCTTTAAGAAAAAAATATTTTCCAAGTTGGAATTTAATAAAGATGAACAAAATTTCATATAGACCTTAACTAGTTTAGCCATTCAGTTTCAGTCTTTACATATCAATCCATACGCTTGTTTGATTCGTTTAGCAAACTATAAAATGTGATTAAATCGTAAACAGGTATGCATATTTTGCAGAATAAAATTATTAATTACGATCTGAATTCCAGGACGATTGTATTTATTCACGGCCTGTTTATGAATCAATATTCCTGGTTAGACTGGATAAAATATTTTACCATTAGAAAATTCAGATGTCATGCACCTCCATATCCCTGTCATGATGGTGTACCTTCTGTCCTTCGGCAAAACATACCACAAGACCTGGGAAGCCTTGATTTTGGGCAAGTCGTAGATCATTATCGAAATTTTCTAAAGCACTTGCCTGAACAACCTATTCTAATTGGCCACTCCATGGGAGGATTGATAGTTCAGAAATTAATGATGATGAATCTTGGTGTAGCAGGTATTTGCATTGCTCCAGCACCGCCTGCAGGTGTTTTTACAGTTAATTTGAATTTTTTCATTTTGAATAGTCATGTTATTAATCCATTTAAAGGAGATGACGTTTGTCTGCCTCGAGTCAGATGGTTTCACCGCGCTTTTTGTAATACGACTACACTGGACAGAGCAACGATTGAATACAAAAAATGGGTTGTTCCAGAAAGCCGGAATATTCCAAGAAGTATATTAGGACACGACGGAAGGTTGAAACTTGATTTGCCTCATCATCCGATGTTGTTCATTGCAGGAGAGCGAGATCATTTAATTCCCAGCACATTAGTTAAGGCAAACTTCAATCGATATACACACACATCAAGTATCACAGACTTTAAGATGTTTTTTGAAAAAACACATTTAATATGCCTGCAACCTGGATGGGAAGAAGTAGCTGAATTCATTTATGATTGGATTGTAGAATTTTATTAATCGGTTATAACCGATTGATTAGTGATTGCTGTATTGTGACAGATGCCTAAGGGACTTTTATTAATATATTGATATTCCATCACCAACGGTTATTTAAAGCGTATTTATAGTACTAGTTAGTATACCAATATGATTCATACTTCGATTGCTGTCATTTATATATAAATCAGCAGGTAAAGTATCGGAAATAGTTCTTGATAGGTAGAAACTTAAACTCAGTTGATATTAAATTTTATTGAGATGTATGGTTATTAATCTTGCGGTATATCTGCGTAAACCATTTCTAATAGATATAAATATACACAACATGGGTTTTAAATCATTTATTGTCGCATTATCAAGTATTATTTTACTTACACATGGTCTCAAAGCACAACCGAGAGACACATTATACAAAATAGTGGGTGCACATACCTTTATTGTTCCAAAGCACTATACCGCAACTATTAACGTGGTAGCCTGGGGTGGAGGTGGTGGAGGTGGTACTGGTACTAATCTGAACTTAGCGAGAGGTGGAGGTGGCGCAGGAGGAATTGCACGTGGAGTTTTAATTAGTGCGCCAGCGGGAATGTATGACATAGTTGTTGGTGGAGGCGGTACACCAGGAGAGGCCGGAGGAGCATCCGCATTTTCCAATTTGGTATTGGCAGTAAGTGGTAAATCTACGTTTAACTCATCCCTCGGTGGAGCAGGAGGTTCGATTGGTCAGGAAGTAGGCAATTATAAATACAAAGGTGGTGATGGTGGGGCTGCTGCATGTGAAACCACAAGTCCACCTTGTGGCGGTGGCGGCGGCGGCGGCGGCGGTGAATTTGATGCCAGTGGTACTGATGCAGATGAAATTCAAGCTGCTTCAGAAGTTGAAGGTGGACTTGGAGGGACCAATCTCTTACCGGGCATGGCCGGGCGAGGCGGAAATGGAGGACATAGTGGAGATCCAGGTAGCAGTGGGATAAATTTCGGAGGTGTGATTCCTAATTCAATGATTTCATTTGGAGGTGGTGGTGGTGGAAAGGGTTCTGGTACTACTTCCCCGTCAGCTAATGGTTCAAGCGGAGGAGTATGGATAGATGTAGTAAGTTTTTTACCAATTAAACTTGGAGGTTTTGATGTACATCTTAAAAGTAATGCTGCCTATCTGGAGTGGAATACGTTTACTGAAAATAATTTTGAACAATTTATTATTGAACGGTCTTATGATGGAAAAGTATTTTTTGAAGCGGGCAGAGTAAACGGCAAGGGATCCTCGTATAAAGAATCTAGTTATTCATATACGGATGCGTTGATTAAACGCGGAACACGGATTTATTACCGGTTGAAAGAATTAGACATCGATGGTTCCTATTCCTATTCTGTCATCAAGTCTATACTTACCACCACAGCCAATGAAATCAATATTTTTCCAACCATAGTGACTTCGGATCTTATTGTATCAGCACCAGGCGTAAAAGATGGAAATAAAGATTATCAGGTGAGAATATACTCTGCAGATGGAAAATTAATTATTGAAAAATTGCTTTTGGATATGAATACCCCATTTCAATTAAGCAATTTACAATCAGGTATGTATATCTTGAATATTAAAAGTAATAATGATCTTAAAACATTCCGTTTTATAAAACAGTGAATGCATTGAATGCAGTGAAATGGATCATTGTTGAAAATGGATTTTGATATTATCCTCAAAAAAAATTAATTGGTATTTTGTTCTTATGTAGCGTATAAATTAAAACTTTCGCTCTGTACATAAAGTTGTACTGTTGGGTGCTTACATAAGATTTCCTTATATTTTTACAAACCAGCTGCGGAAGTTAAAATTAAATCAGGGACAAGGCAAGGAGTAGCATGGTATGACTTCGTGACCTCTGTCCTTGATTTTTTTATTGATTGCAGGTTTAAGAGTAGAAGATACTTATCGCCCTCGTTTCAATAATGCTCCAATTGGAATAAAAATTTAATTCAGATCTCAGGAATCTGTTTTATAGCAGCTAAATTTTAGTAATTTCTAAAAATGATTTTACTCAAATACTAAATCCGAGTTTAATTTTATATCTCCACCGGTCTTTACCAAATTCCTGTTCCAATTTTAAGACTTCTTTTGTTTTTTTGCTAATCCAGAAAATCTCTTTATTGCCTTTTGATTCGTGCGTTAATAACCAACACGTTATTTTTTGATCATTATAGCCATCCAAAACAGCGGAACCCGAGACTGTGTATGATTCAAGTTTGGGGGCAGGAGAACCCGGGTCATAGAACGGAATTAAAAAGGTCTTTCCCTCTTTATATGGTAATATTGGAAATACGTCCAGGTCGAGGTGCCAATTGAGTACATATTGATTACAGGCGATTTTAAATGCATTCCATGGGCCTTTTCTGTTCCTGGCGGTGTCTGCGTCAGAAAGAGCTACATTACTCAGGCTTCCCGTCTTATTTATAAAATCAAATTCACCGGCCTGATTTATTCTCCACCAGGTTTTATGGTACAATGGAGCAAATGTTTTTTTGTCACACATTGATTTCACCCGATGCACTATAGTATCTCTGTCTTCCCATTCCTGGGTGACCATAATAGCAGCTTTGCCATTATAGGTTGTGTCTTTTATATTTCTGGTCCAGAATTGTGGTCTTGATCTTGCTGAATCTTTACCCATTCTAAAATAAACAAGGTACCGGTTGTTTGAAGGCCTTAATACCTTTGTATTTACTGTAGTAGGATTGATGATAATCGTATCCGATTTATTCTGGGAGGTGCCAGAAAGTACTGAAATAATCAGTATGGATAGCAGATGTGCTGTTTTTTTTAATTCAATGATTGTTTTCATATTTTTTATAATAGTTTTTAAAATTTCAAACTTGATATTCATACTTGTGCATGGCTATCAAGTCTGAAATTTAATTTTATTGGATGTGGATAATATTCATCCCTGTTGCAGGAAGGGAGGGTATGTATAGTTTTAAAGAAAAAGTTTATTGTGGGAATACTGCTATTTTTTCCCCCTGTTGATTAAGGAATTCCAATTTAGCCTCACCACTTTCATCTACATAGAGCTTGGCTCTAATATTTCCTTTCTTATCTTTTAGTTGTATTTGGGCAATTTCATTTTTGCTACCGACAAATAATCTTTCTGTTCCATTTTCTCCGCGATCCTTCGCTTCACTCCATAATCTATAAAGAGAATCAAGTTTAGGTTTATTTCCCTCTGATAGCCGAATTTCATTTATCAAATCAAGAGTATGATCAAATGTAGTATTAGTAGGTCTGTCCCAGATACGCATTCCAACGTACTTATTGCCACTATGGTCATTATAATCCAAGGCCATGACCTGGTTTTGGTGCCACTGGTCAAAAGATAAATGACCGACTGCCGAATAACCTGTAGAATCTTTTTTAATACCAGCGTATTGAAGGCCTCCAACTTCATCTCCCAAATCATTAAAAAAAGTCATACCCGCCATATATTTCCGACCATCAATCACATCCCTGTCATAGGTTTTGCCATTCATAGTAGGACCTGGCATGAGACGTTGATTGGAAATTACTAATACCGGTTTACCTGTAGATCCAAGTACATTAATCCGTTCAACGTTAATTTCTGTAAAGTTCTGTGGTCTGTTATTTTGTCTGAATGCAGTAAGGCAAACAAATGCAGCAAAACTCAACAGCAGGATATTGCTCGTTATAAGAATTGAAATTAAAGATTTAGATTTCATGATACTTATTTAATTATGGAATTTTAGTATAAAATGCTTAAGTTATTTTAATCAGGAGCATTGGAAAAACAACGTAAACTATTTTCTTAGTTGGTTCCTCCATTCATTTATGTTTTTTCCGGTCCTGTTACTTTATAGTTAACTTTTACTTTTTTTTTGATAGATCATTTTTTACCCATTCAATCCAATCTGGCGTCATAGGCGGTACATATATATCCGGTTTTATTCCGGTTGGATTTATAGGCTCCGTTTTGATAGTGGGTGAAAAAAAGTAGGATATCCGTAATAATAGGCACTGGTTTCCTGACATGGTATTTTTTTTGTATTTACGTTCATGTAATCAATCATTCCATAAGTATTGTTTCCGTATACGACTACTTTTGTGCTGTTACTTTTCATAGATAACACAAATGCTTCACCGGCACTGGCGGTGCCCTTATCAGTAATGATGGCCACCCGTTTAGGAAATTCATAAACTTTTTTTCTTGACGTATCTATTTCGGGATCATAAAATGAAAACCCAACAATAGAACCTGTATTCTCTTTTATTTTCCTGGCGAGATTGTCATAGTATGCGATTCCTCCGCTATCTTTTGTTTGCTTGAAATAGGACCCCATTTTATTAAAATATTCGGCATTGTCTGGTGAAGCAAGTAGTAAAAAGTCATCTTTGTTATTATTTTTCGGGTCAGCATAAAGTTTAGTATTAGCAAGAGCTATAAGACTACTCCAGATACTATTCCCGCCGAGGTTACTACGAACATCTAGAATTAAGTTTTCTGTAGATGTTATTTCCTTTTCATGAGCGAGAAGTGTACTATCTAAGATGTTGCTATTGATTAGAGCCGATGGTACTGTAAGTAAAAGATTTTTAGCATCTATTCGCTGAAAGACCGGCATCTGAGGATCGGCCGTATTCACATATTTCAATTCCGGGTCATTTGAAGATTCTTTCACGAATCTATACACTCCAAAAGGGAGTACACAGTTTTTATATATTTGAATGTTGGTGAATCTAATCGGAGAAAAATCATTCCTGAAAATAGTAATGGAATATTCGTTGTTGCCTGTTTTTTCAATATCCATCTTTACCATTCCTCTGGTCCACCGGATATTCGAATTTTCAAGTGTAACTCCTTTGAATTTGTTTTTGGAAACTTGGATGATAGCTACTTTTTGATTTTTATCTTGCCATATTCCTTCGAGGAGTTCCGGATTTTTTTGATCCTTTAATTTTAGTTTCTGTCAGTGTTACAGAGTTGATTAACTTTTGTAAACTGTCCGATTGTTGAGGAGTATTTTCAGGGAATTCTATTATAAATAAATGACCGTCATTAAAGTATTTTAAGAATTTTGACAAAACGTCATAACAATCTTTATTAGACGTTAAGATCGCTTCAGCGATAAGATTATTTTTCAATTGAATATACGATGAATTGTCTTTTTTATCCAGGACTTTATGGACGTATCCTGCGTAATTACTTTCTACTTTACTAATTAGCTGATTTAACAAATCAGTACATGAACAGGAATTGCTGCTGGCAGATTGTGCAAGCAGAAGGTGAGGGGCTACCAGAATAAAAAAAAGGACGAATACTTTGTTCATGAATTAGTTTTTATTGGTTTTAATTTTTTTTTATATTCCTGTGAGGAGCACTCTGTAAAAAACGCTTCCTCCGGCTAATTCAAATCTTTTTTTCACCTGAATTTGGTCTTTCACGGTGTACCATTCGTCAGATCCGGGACTTCCTTCCATTTGTGTTTTGATTTTCCAACAGGAAATTTTTCCAATTCCAGCTAGTTCGATTACCTCTTTTCCTTCCACAAAGATATTTTCTAAATATTCAAAGTGATTCATACCAGGATTTAATGCTTTAAATACATAAGTTACACCTTCCCTGAGTTTCAATGAAGAGATGATTTCGTCCATCATGACCCCATTGAATAATTGTTTATTCTCCAGGGTAAACATTTTTGTACCGTCTTTTGTGGTGATGGTGGTTTCGATTCCTGTTTTGGCAAAGATTACTTTTTCCTTATAGCCTTCCGATTGGACATCCGAATGATATGCAACAGGTAATAGTGTGCTTAAATCGCAGTAGCTGGAATCTTTGTCAATCGTGCCGGATTGATAGGATTGAATAATTAATAATTGTTCTTTCCCGTTGTTTTGTATTTTCTTGATTTGTCTTGTAAGAATAGATTGGAAATTTACACGGCCATCCTGACTTTCGGTGAATTGCAAATATTTTCTTGACATAAGTATGCCAAATTGAAGCCCATGCATCTCTTTGATCGTATCCGTTTTTGGTACCTGGGCAAATAATCTATTAGCCAGAAGCAGGAGTATGACTATGAATTTTATTTTTAAGTGGTTCATGTTTTAAAAAGACGAATTACTGCCAAATTGAGTATAGTATTTTTTTGAATAAAACCGTAGCCTTAACGAATTTATGGTACTATCATTACATAAAGAGTAGAAAAAAGTTACAAGTGTTGCAAATGTTTATAGACTGCGGTTACTGCTGTACCAATGTCGGTTTTTTAAGGCTGAACTAAAACCAAACCATTTCTGCACGTAAAGAGCAGAGTCGTAAATGTTGATTATTTCTGTTGGAAATTGAAGTAATGTTAAAGCTATAATCATTTACTTTAAGTAATTATAAGCATCAATAAATTCAATCTCAGGACAAGCCATTGCAAGAAAACGCAAAATCTGTAAGTGGCCGGCTCCTATCATTACAAAGACCCGTTCTTCTTTTGATTCTGCAGCCAACCTGAGAATATTTGAAAATATTCTCAGGTTCCGATTCCACCAGGAGGTGGCACCGTCAGCCCCGGGATATTGGCCCTCTGCAGCCACTTTAAAATCGTCAATGAGATAATGACCTAAGCCCAATTTTAATCTTTCAGGATTATTATGGTAGGCAAGAAAGGTTTTTAAGGGCAGTACAGATTTTAATGAATCATCTCTGGCATATAGTGCGAAAAACATTTTAGAATACATGGTATCATTAAATTGTTTTTGATGATGAACTTCAGCGAAACTGTCAATATTCATTTCGGACTCATATGATCTGGATGGTGCATCAATAGTATATAATTTTTTGTGATGCATCAGTGCAGCAAGCCGGTAACAAACCTGGTAAATCTCGTTAGTTCCCGGTTCATATTTCCCTTGTATGAATTGAGTGTATAGAGAATCATGAAATCCCTGTCGCTCAGACATGTTTTCAATGGTAACCTTGGTTGGTTTAAATTTACTTAATAACGTTACCAATTCCTTCACCTCGGCTTGCCGTTTTGGTGATTTTATGTTTACAGTGAACTTTGGTTTATAAGCATCATTTCCACCATCATTAAAATGAAAAGTACCTAGAATCATTACCTGAGACTTTTTTATTGCTTTAAATGGAGCCTCTATCGCCTTTATATTGGGAATTAACTGTTGAGCTAAACAAGTTAAAAGTAAAACGGATGAGAAAAGGAATAAAAATGTTTGGCTAAGTCTCTTAATCATAAGTCATTATTTTTAGGATCGATTGGTGATTTCTTCTATCAAAGTTTAATGGAAAATGAAATGTTTAAACGGTTTTATTATCGGGATTTAAACCTGAACGCTAAACTTGAGGTTCAACAATTTTTGAATTATAAAGTTCCCGACACCAAGGCAAACTTGCAGTATTCTCATTGTAATTCAAAGTGTCTTTTGCGTTTTTTGGCAAATGGTCTACCAGGTAAGTGTATTCCCTTGCTATATTTTCAAGATTGATTTTTATTTTTTCTATTGGACTGTGTAAGTGATTGATTTTGTCTTCTGTGGGGATTTCAGCTAGCATTTCTATTAATTTGTCGATGGATCTGTGTTTAAGTTGTTTAATCATTTTTTCAAAGACCAGCCAGAGGTTATTTTCGGCTT
>JBDTUE010000138.1:0-11010 GCA_040007895.1 Saprospiraceae bacterium
ATCAGGGGTAATTCTCCTAAGGGAATACTATGGAAATTAGAGGGGATCGAAATACCTAACCCTAATCATTTTGGGAGTACCGGCGGGGGTGGAGGAAATATCAGTATGCTAAGCAGCAGTACACTGGATAAATCTGATTTTTATACAGGCGCCTTCCCTGCTGAATTTGGTAATGCTTTATCAGGTGTTTTCGACCTTAAACTAAGAAGAGGTAATAATGACAAACATGAACATTCAGTGATGATTGGGGCATTAGGCATTGAAGCAGCCACAGAAGGTCCGCTGAAAATAAATTCTTCTTCTTATTTAGTCAATTTTCGTTATTCAACTTTTGCTTTACTCAAGGGGGTTGCAGAAATTGAAGGTGTAACACCCGATTACCAGGACATTTCGTTTAAAGTTTTCTTACCTACTAAAAAAGCTGGTAGCTTTTCAGTATTTGGTCTTGGAGGAATTAATAAATCTTTACGGAAACCACAGGAAATTGATTTTGTTTTTGAAGCTTTCGGCCCCTTGTACCGGGTAGAAGAAAAAGGAAGCGTTGGTGTTGTAGGTCTTTCTCACCAAATCTTCTTAACAAAAAAATCCTACCTGCAGACTATTTTAGCAGCTACTTCAGACAACTATAGTAATAAAACGGATACCCTGGACCCACATAATAAGTATTTAAGGGGCGCAGTTGGAAGAACTAAATTTTTAAACACAACTTACAAACTATCGAGTAGCTATAATAATAAAATAAACAGTCATCATACTATCCAATTTGGAATTATACTAAGTAAACTAGGTTATAATTTTAATGACCAACAGTACAATCCATCTACTAAAAATTGGAATACTAATTTTAATAGCAATGGGAATTCCATTTTTTATGAAGGATATGTTCAATGGAAATGGAGACTAAATAACCGTATTGATATTGTTCCGGGTATTCATTATTCTGCGTTGGCTTTAGATAAAACAAAGAGTATAGAACCACGCATCTCAATAAGCTACAATGCATCTAATAATCAAAAAATCATCCTTGCCGTCGGTCAGCACAGCAGACCAGAACATTTGTCCACTTATTTTTTTCATAACTCAAAAAACACACAACAGGATAAATTCCAAGACCTGAAATTTGCCAAAGCATCACATATCGTTTTTGCTTATCATAAAATATATAATGGGTATTTATTCAAGGCGGAAACTTATTATCAATATTTGTTTGATATAGCTGTGGAAAAAAATGCTTCAAGCTTTTTTTCTACGATCAATGCTTTGAGTGTTTATGATTTATATAACCTTGACTCTTCCTTAATAAGTTCTGGAAGAGGAAGTAATTATGGAGTGGATATTACAGTAGAAAAACCTTTTATTAAGAACTGGCATTTTTTAGTTACAGGTTCTTTATTTAAATCCAGGTACAGTACTTACAACGGTAAATTTTTTCCTGCAAAACTGGACAGGGGCTATCAATGTACTGCCATCGCTGGGAAAGAATGGAGTATAAACAAAAATGAAAGAAAAAGGATAGCAATCAATGGAAAACTGCTAACCGCGGGTGGGTTGAGAGAATCTCCTGTAGATCAGGTGCAATCTGATTTGCAGAAGAAGCTTGTTTATGTAAAAGACCAATATTATTCAAAACAAACACCTTCCTATTTCCGTATGGATATTGGGATCAGTTATAAAATTAACAGACCTGAATCTACACATACCATAATGCTGGATGTGCAAAATATTTTTAACTACAGAAATATTTCAGGAATAACTTATAATATCCAAAGCAAGCAATCGTCGAACGAGTATGGGTTAGGTTTGTTCCCTCTTTTTAATTATCGTGTAGAATTTTAAGAGCAAATGTTTTGCTTGAGTTTTTTTGAATAGATCTGATACTAAATGAACAGATATTTTAAACCAGTTACTATTTGAGGGCGCTACACATTCTTTCACGATCTTAAAGATTGGGTGGAGAATAAATGTCTATTTTCAAATTCCCTTTTTCATCTTTTAAATAAGTAATATCGCGTTTAATAACTACATTCTTCATAGCAGGTTGTTCCAAGACTACTCCCCAATATCTCGAGTCAAACTGAGAAAGACTTGTAGAATTCTGAGCAAATACTCCAACACATATAAACATGAAAGAGTATAGTATTCCAAATCGAAGCACTGATCGGATCATTTTTTAATTTTAGTGATAAATATTTTTCTTTACGTCGTAATGATTCATGAATAAAAAGCATACCACTTGATCGGTTTTACATTCTCATCCTCTTAACTTTTATTTTATTTATTCATCTCTCAACCTATACATTAGTTTTAGTATTTTTTTTGTTAATTGACCTAATCTGTTTTTGTAATTACAAGATTGGCAAAATCACCACCGGATGTATCTGCTACAAAAAAACCAATCGAACCACTTTTAAGAGCACCCAGGGATTCTACCACCAAACTTGGATCTTTATTGTCATTGATATAAGCCGATATGGTATTGCCTTGCACGACGACCCGCACCTTTATCCAGGCATTAGGGTCAGGTGGAGGGTTAATTGGCTTTTCATATTTACCTGAAAATTCTTCTCGTAGAACCTGCCAACGGTAATCTGGTCTTGCAATATATTGTATTGCTCTGCTTTTGAAGGGTTCCGTTTCAGCTTTAAAATTGAAGGGTCGGAGATAAATGGCTTCGTATGTGAGGGTATCTTCTCCATGAAAAGCAATACCCACAAAACTATGTTGTTTGATGTCTTTCCCTCTTACATCAAATTCAATGCTTCCGTTTCTAAATGCCATGTTTTTCAACCAGACTATGCCATCTCCATATCTTGCATCTAATCTAATACCTCTATGTGATGGCTCATTGATGAATTCAATGTCCCTGTTAATAACATAGGTGTTTTTGCCTTTAACCTCCTTTTGGATATTGATCGGTATAGCCTTTTGAGCAAATGCAGAGCACATTACTTGCAGGAAAATAATTGTTTTAAATACCGGGGAGCAATTCATTCTATTTTCTTTATTTGTTTTATTCTTTCGAATTTTCGATCAGAGAGAATAGTTTCAGTTCACATCTTTTCCTTCCTCCAATTTCTTAATCATGGTTTCAACGCCATTTTTATTGAGATTGTCCGGTGCTTTTGGCAATGCAATCTTCATATATTCTAAAGCTTTATTAAAATTCCCTAATGCTGAGTAAGCCCTTCCCATTCCTACATTGGTCGTAAATTCATTAGGGAATTTTTCAAAGTTTAGTTTGAATACTTTAAGTGCTTCATCGTTTTGTTTAGCTGAAAGTAATGTGCGCCCATAGAAATGTACATCCCGCATACTTCCCATGGGTACCGCTTCATCCATTATTTTTTTTGCTTCTTCCAGCCTGTTTAATTTAGTTAGTATAGCGGCTTTGGTGCTCAGAGTGCGATATGTTTTTTCACCCATAATTCTAAAATAAATGCCTCTATCCATCCATGCCAGCGCCTGCTCCAGTTCAATATTATTCGCTAAACAATAATTAGCTGCTTGTATATAATCACTGGAAGGTCTTGTAGTTTGAAAATCCTTTTTGAAGGCTTCTATTTGTAATTTAAAGCGGTCAATCTCTACCTTAAATGGTATCTGCCTTTTTTCCCAACTCAACGCTATTGTGGCTGAACTTAATGTTTGATCCATAAACTCATAGGTAAGCCACTCTACACTTTTTTCAAGCGTTTTATTTTGAACAGTCACACGAAGTGCATCGCCGGCCGGATCATAATAAAAGCTGCCCCAGGAATTAGAATTATTAGAGAAAATCAACGTGCTTTCTTTTTCACCGTTGATGATTGAAAAACCATAAATACCTGCCGGTAAGTCTTTCCCTTCTATTTTTACTGGATGCGAAAATGAAATAGTAGTGTTTTCATTTGCTCCCGCCCGCCAGGGTGCTGCATAAGAGGTGCCGTGCCCTAAATCCTGAAGTCCATAATGAGCCACCGGTGTGCCCCAAATTTTACCTTCACGACCTTTAACTCCTGGTCTGCTATATGAGATAGAGACTTTAACAATCCCTATTTGCTCAGCTACCGAAGCCTTTAAATTACCTCCATCTGGTTCAGCTGTGAGTGATGTTACTTGCGAAATGGAATACTCCTGCAGTATAATTGACATGAGGAGAAATAAAAAAAATCTTTGCATTATTACATTAATTGATAATGATCAAAAGTGGCACTTTTAATAAAATGTTACTTCCCCCCTAAAGGGTGATTATACTTCATTCTTTGTTTCTCCGTTCAGCTAAATCGCTTCAAGCAGACAACCTGCAACTGGTTTATACTACTCAATGTTTCTAAAATTCAATTTATTCCATTAGTATAAAATCCTGCATAACCGCATCACCTTTGAAGAAATTGAATTTTTGGATTTTTCAGCAATTAATAATTATTGTATCAATAGATAAACTAACTCCATAGAATTCTGGAATTCAGCAATTAAATCGATGTATTAAATTTTGAATTGAAAAAGGATATCGATGGATATCGACCCCATAGTATTTATTATTCCTGTAAACTTTAAGTATTAAAACGTACTGCCCGGAATATTGAGAAAACTAACAACTCCCGTGTTATTAATTTTCTACAAAGTACATATCTACGAGCCCCTTATTTTTAGCAGGTAGTTTGCCTCTGTATTCGCATTTAAAGACATCTTTTACTTTCTCATACGTTTCACCAGAGATATTAATACGGCCACGTTCACTGGATTGTTCCAGACGGGCAGCCATATTTACAGTATCACCCCATATATCGTACGCAAATTTCTTACTTCCTATTACACCTGCTGCTACCGGGCCCATGTGTATACCTATACGTACGTCCATACGTGCAAGACCGAGACTTTTTCGTTCCTCATTCCAGATGTCCAACCAGGCTTGCATTTCTTTAGCTGCTTTGATCATTTCTACAATCTGGCTTCCTTTTCCAATCTCAGGGAGACCACCGGCAAACATATAACAATCCCCTATTGTCTTTATTTTCTCAAGATTGTATTTAGCGATGATGTCATCAAAAGCTCTGAAACAGGTATTAAGCTGGCTCAACAATTTTTGTGGATCAGTCACTCCGGCTATCGTGGTAAATCCTACAAAGTCAGCAAAACAAACCGTTACTTCTTCAAAATGATTTGCTTTTGTAAACCCATTAGTCTTTAATTCGGTCGCAATAGACTCAGGAAGTATATTAAGTAATAACTGATCTGATCGTTGACGTTCAGTTTCTATCAATCCATTTTTTTCAGTCAGCAATTTCGCATTCTGACGGCTTTTGACATAACCAAACAAACTACTTCCAAACAATCCGAGCAAAGCAATCAAGGATACGATATAAAAATTTCGTTTATTTTTTTCATCACTCAATAACAATTCATTGATCTTTAATCGTTCCTGGTTGAGACTATCCTGAGCTTTGATCTGGTAAAGTACTTTTTCCTGTTGTGCCTGGTTCAATGCGGCCTGAGCCTGATCAAGTGTCATCAGGCTTATTTCAGCTTTTTTCTTATCAAGTTCAGCCTGTATTTGTTTACTGTCTCTTCGTAGTTTCGCCTGATCAGATAATAAATCACTTTGAATGTTCAATTGCTCTTTTAGAGCTTTATCCAGCAGTTCTTTGTCTGCCTGAATTTTTGCTTTTTCGTTGGCAATTTTATCTTTTTCCTGTTCTACATTGATGATTTCCTCTTTTAATTGCGTAGCCTGGTCTCCGAGCTGTTCAAGGTTCTGTCCTTTCTTTATTCTTGAGATATTATAATCAATGGAAGCAAGTGCTTTTTTATCATTTTTTTGTACAGCTGCTAATCGTAGTTCATTGAGATTATCCAGGATTAATGTATTATTCTTACTTGCATTGTCCAATAATATCTGGTTACTTTTTTCAAATCTTGATTCTGATCGTTTATTCATTGCGACCAGCACTTTTCCCTGTCTGTTCAAAGCCATAGCCAGGAGCTCATAATTTTTTGATTTTTTAGCTGCCTTTTCAGCCTCTTCTGCTAATGTCATCGCACGATCGTTTTTTCCTAATTGTCTAAGCGTATCGGACATCAGGATTAATTTTTTTATCTGATCGTCATTGTATTGAACATTACCACCGGCTTTGAAAGATAAGCTACTGAATGATATAAGGAACAAGCCGAATAGCATGAATAAATAAAAAAAACTTTTCATTCGCATGGTTGTAAAAAATAGATTTCTAAAAATACAAAAATTTTCTTCACTTTTTTGTGAAAGATATCTTTCGTTATGTAATCATGGAGCTAAACGTTCCATCCATAAAGGTTAAATAGAAATCTTTTAACCAAATTTAATAAGACTTCGCAATCACTACCCTTCCGGTTGAACGTGCTCCTGTCACCATACATTTACCTTCTTCTAAAGGTTGATCCAATGGAATACATCGGATGGTTGCTTTAGTTTCTTCTTTTATTCTGGCTTCCGTTTCTGCAGTTCCATCCCAATGACAATAAAAGAATCCACCCTGTTCATCAATTTTATTTTTGAACTCTTCATAACTGTCAATGTAGTGTGTGTTATCTGCACGAAATTTTAATGCCTTGTGAAATAAGTCCGATTGCATACGATGCAATAAATCTTCGATATATAGGGCGATACCATCGAGTGGTATCATCATTTTTTCTTTCGTGTCTCTTCGGGCCACCTCCACTTTATGCTGTGCGAGATCTCTTTGACCTATACCTAAACGCACAGGAATGCCCCGCATTTCGTTTTCAGCAAATTTAAATCCTGGTCTGTTCCTTTCGTCTTTATCATAACGTACAGAGATTCCCTTTTCTTTTAATTCGCTCATTATTTTCAGGCTTGCTTCATCTATTTCAGCAGAAGGTTTTGGAATTGGAATGATAATGACCTGTAATGGGGCCAGTTTTGGAGGCAACACTAAACCTTCATCATCTGAATGAGTCATGATCAGCCCGCCGATCAGCCTGGTACTTACTCCCCAACTTGTAGCCCACACATATTCATTGGTGTTTTGATCGGTAAGATATTTTACATCAAAGGCTTTAGCAAAGTTTTGACCAAGGAAATGAGAGGTACCTGCCTGAAGAGCTTTATTGTCCTGCATTAATGCTTCAATAGTGTATGTATCGACAGCACCTGCAAATCGTTCTGAAGCCGTCTTTCTTCCCTTAATAACCGGTACAGCCATAAAATCTTCAACAAACCGGGTATATATCTCATGTATCCGCTCCGTCTCTTCAATAGCTTCCTGCGCTGTGGCATGTGCTGTATGTCCTTCCTGCCATAAAAATTCAGTAGTTCTTAAAAACGGCCTGGTGCGCAGTTCCCACCGAACCACATTCGCCCACTGATTGATTAATAGTGGCAGATCACGATAACTCTGAATCCAGTCTTTGTACGTGTGCCAGATAATGGTTTCGCTCGTTGGCCGGACGATCAATTCTTCTTCCAATAGAGCCTCTGGATCTACTATTACACCTTTGCCGTTCGGATCATTCATCAGTCTGTGATGAGTAACTACTGCGCATTCTTTAGCAAAACCTTCAACATGTTCTGCTTCTTTACTCAGAAAACTTTTAGGTATGAAAAGAGGGAAATAAGCATTCACATGACCTGTTTCTTTGAACATACGATCCAGTTGCGCCTGGATCTTTTCCCAGATTGCATATCCACGAGGTCTGATCACCATGCACCCACGCACTGCAGAATTATCCGCTAGTTCAGCTTTCTTTACAATATCAAGATACCATTGTGCATAATTTTCAGCTCTTGGTGTGATTTCTTTTGCCATAATAATTATCGTAACTTTTGTCGTGTTTTTTCGTCATTAAAATATGTGTCAGAAAATATTGTTATCTATGAAGATTTTAACAATACATAAAATCAATATTAATTCTATTTAACAGTATATCTGGCACAAAATTAATAAATTGCATGTTGTATCTGGTAAGCGTACTTCAAATTGCTCAAATAAAATTTAATCAAAGCAAATGAAAAAGAGATTCAATCTATTGGTCACCTTAATGTTGATCATTTTTGCCTGGACTGCACAAGCCCAGTATGATGATGTTTATTACGGCGGTTCGCCAATTCGTACTAAATCAAGAGCAGTTAGTCATTCTTCTAATTCCAATGACCAGTATGCTGATGATCAAAATTATGATGATTCAGAAAATGCCGGTTATGATGACCAGGAATACAATTATCTGGATGATTATGATTACTCTTATACGCACCGTATCAGAAGATTTCACAGACCTTTGATTGGCAGGAGTTTTTATGATCCATTTTATATAGATCCGTGGAATTATGATCCATTTTATTATTCCTCCGGTTACGGTCTGATCACACCTAGTCTGGGAATTGGTTTTTATTCATTTAATGATTACAACAGATGGAACCGCTGGTATCGATATAATCAATTCAGATACTGGGATCCATGGACATACAGCTATTGGTCTTATGATCCATTTTCTTATAGCAGATTTAGCAATTATTACTGGGCTAGCAATACGTGGTGTCCGTCCAGTTGGTATTCAAATAGCTTATACGGCGGAAGTTCCTATTGGGGTAACTCGTATAATGGAGCATATCAACCCCGTTATTATACCAATACCAATGTCCATTTTGGCCCGAGAACTTATGGCGCAACCACTTCAGGTGACCATGGACCTTCGAGGTCATCATCAAGAATATTCTCCGATCCTAATGACAAAACAAGTAATCCTGGTTTAAGGCGATATTCTCCAAGAGATGGTGGTGCGACTACCATAGTTCGTGAAAGAGATATTCCGGTTAATCGCGACAGAGGTACTGTCAATCCAGATGGAGCATCTGAACGAGTCAGCCCTCGTGCCACAGACCGTTCTACTGTACGTGAAAGGACGACTCCATCCAAAGGAAGTGAAAGAGTTTTCCGGGATTATAATAGTGGCTCTGATCAAAACCAATCTGTAAGGCCAAGTCCAAGATCTAATGACGGCTTGAGATCATCTGAGAGTAGCCCGAGAACGAATAATCAACCTCAATTTGAGCAACGCAGACAAGAATCTCCAAGACAAGAATCGCCAAGATTTGAATCTCCAAGACAAGAAACTCCAAGATTCGAATCACCTCGTCAGGAATCACCCAGGTTTGAATCGCCAAGGCAGGAATCTCCCCGAGTCAAGAATGATAATGAAGCTTCGACCAATAGACAGCGATCAAATAGTTTTTCGTCAAGTCCTGAATCAAAATATCGATCTGTTGAAAGATCTTCCTCTCGTCATGAAGACTCTGGAAGCAGGTCTTTCAGTTCAAGCCCTCCATCTCGCTCTTTTAGCAATAGTGGTAGCGGTGGATTCAGTGGCGGGTCATCGAGATCAGGAAATGCTCCTTCAAGTAGTGGAGGTGGTGGAGGCAGGACTTCTCCTCGCAATAATTGATTTAGATCTATACTTCCGTATAAAATATAGTATTGGGTGTGTCCATCTGGAAACACCCATTTTTTATTCCCAAAATGAACCTTATTAACGTATATAAATAAACGCAATATGAAAAACTTATTTTTTATCGCCTTATTTGTTGGTTTGAGCACCGCATCCATCGCTCAAAATGTTAGTGATGCTTTAAGGTATTCTCAACGTGATCCGCTGGGTAGTGCCAGATATGTAGGAGTAGGTGGTAGTATGGGAGCTATTGGAGCTGATTTCGGGTCTATAACTGACAATCCAGCCGGGCTTGCAGGTTATAGATTCTCTGAAGTAGTATTAAGTCCGGGTTTATATTACAATCAAACAAATAGTCAGCTCAAATCATCGGCATTTATAAAAGAAAATAAATATGGTCCCGCAGTAGACAATCTTGGTCTTGTCATCGTAAAAAATGGTATAGAAGGAAGTAATTGGAGGACTGTAAATTTTTCTTTTGGTTATAATAAAGTTGCGGACTATAATAACCAGTTGTATTTTCTGGGAAATACTACCGGGTCTATCACCGATCATTGGCGGGAGCAATCCTTACATGTAGCTCCGGATGACTTGTCTAGTTTTGCAAGTGGCTTGGCTTATGAAGCGGGTGCTATTTATGACTCCAATAATGATTATGTCTATGAAAGTGATTTTACTTCCTATGCCAATAAAGCAGTTACCAAAAGTCAATTGGCCAAGACAAAAGGATATATGAGTGAAGTACAATTTTCATTAGCTGGAAACTATAAGGACAAATTACTTATTGGTGCAGCATTGGTAATTCCTCATCTTTCTTATACCGAAGACAAGTCTTATGAAGAATCGGATCCTACAAATCTAAATCCTGTGTTTGAAAATCTCCGTTACACCGAATTTTTGAAGACAAAAGGAAGTGGCCTTAATCTGAAGCTTGGTGTTATTTTCAAATTGCATGATTTATTTCGGTTAGGTATTGCCTTTCAGACTCCAAGCCTGATTGAACTTACGGATGATTACGAGACAAGTCTTAGTTATAGCTACGTAGATAATGGAACAGTTCAAACCTATGATAAGCAGTCTCCCGAAACAGGTCAATATACCTATAACCTGATTACACCGATGCGCACAAGATTGAGTTTTGGTTCTGTCATTGCGAAGAATGGTTTTTTAGGAGCTTCTGTCGAATATGTAAACTATTCAAAAGCACAGTTTGATTTTAATTCGGATCAAAATAATTCATCCGATATTGACTATCAAAATTCGCTTAATGATGATATCAAGAAACAATATAAGTCATCATTAAATTACAATCTTGGAGCAGAAATAGCCATTGATGCTTTACGTCTGCGTGGAGGAGTAAGTTTAATAGGATCGCCCTATGAAAACGAAAAAGACTTTACCAGTACCTATAGTGCAGGATTAGGATACAGGGGAGGCAGGTTTTTTACGGATGTAGCTGTGAGACATTCCAGTTATGATGATGGCTACCTGCCCTATACGACAGCCAGCAATGATGCTCAATTAGTCTATAGCAAACACTCCTTAAATCGGTTAGTTCTGACTTTCGGATATAAGTTCTAAACTTAATTT
>JBDTUE010000139.1:0-11009 GCA_040007895.1 Saprospiraceae bacterium
GATGTTTTTAACAGTTCAATTACATCATGCATTCTGACCAGTGGCTCTCCCCCTGAAATATGTATTTGAGAAACTCCCTTATTCTGAAATTTTTGAACAATTGTCTTCAACTCCGGCATGGTCAGTTTTTCTTTCTTATTCAAAGCATCCCATTCATAACAATGTTCGCAGGCCAGAGGGCATTTATTCGTGATGGCCATAAAAATATTTGTAAATCGGTTTGTTTTAACAGGTATAGGATAATGCCGATTTATTTCTGCCTTCAGGAAATTATGAAAAGCTGTTGAAGGCCAGCCCGGAATAAATAAACCCCAATAATATCTGCCATTCACTTTTACAATTTTCTCTATTCTTCTGTCACCGAGTATATTTTTCCGGTGAGGATCAAGTGTTTTGAAAATCTTGTACCACTTAAACGGATTTCTAAAATATTTTAAACTCAAACCGGCAATTTCCATTCTGATCAGGATTTCAATGACTTCCTTTCTTAACCCTGAAACCATATGTTGTGACCTGGCTACAGCCTCAGGATGCATATCATTGTCTTCTGCACTGAAAACCCGTGATGATGTGGCGATACCAACTACTGTTTCATTTTCCATCGTTCGCTGTTAAGAAATGATTAAACAAATAAGTATCACCGACAAATTCAGTATAGTGATCTTTGGAAAATCTTGCAAATGATCCCTTTTTCCTGAAAAAGCTGAGATAAAGAAGATTAGGTTCTGTCCTGTAATCTCTGATATATTCATAATAGCCTTTGCTATGAAGGAAAAGAGATTGAATATTATTATTTTCAGGTGCAGGAATTGAATAGTCAATGATGACTTCATTTCCAGCTTCCGGCTGAATTAAATATTTATCATCCGAAGACGCGATTAAAGAGGATACTTCATTTCCTTTTTCATCTAACGCTGATGAAGATGTCACATGTGAAATCTTAACAGGAATATTTTCTGAAAAATCCATCGCGGCATAATCAATTTCCCAAAACATAAACCCGCATTCCAGTCTTATCTTTATTTCATCCTCTTTAGTTCCTGATAAATCTAAAGACATCACCATATCCCTGGATGCTAATGGTCCGATGACATTAAAGTAATCTGCATACTTCCAACCGTCGGCAGTCTGCACATACACGGAAAGGGGAATTCCCTGATCCCGCGTCCATTGGTTAATTTTTTGCACAGGTACTTTTTTCTGGTTTTCAGAAAATTCATTAAAATAGGTGCCAAATTGTTCGTTAAATTTTCCATAGATATAATCGAGCCAGAAAGAATTTTTCGCGTTAATGATTAATTTTCCTGTCTTCACATTCAAAGGCTTTTTAAAAGACAATGTCAGGCTACTCAGATCTTTGTTTGAAGTATTTTCGTCATTAAATACGTAATTGCTGCTATCTTTCGAGAGTAAGGATGGAACGTAATCTATATTTTCGTCCGATACAGCCTGTGAAGGAGAAATTGCATTTGACACGGTTTGAATCTTACCCATTTTGTCAATGAGTACATTAGAATAATCCGGATGCTCCACTACGATCAATTCCGCCAGATTTGTGTATTGACGTTCTAATAATTCATTGGAAATCTTCACCTGATAATCACCCTTTACCAGTTTGTCACCGGGAAGGGGCATATAATCATCGCGTTCGAGGGAGGAATAAATAGCACCTCCATACAACTCACCTGTAAACTTAAAAGCATGGCCATCGTTGACATAAGCGAAGGGACATGAGCTTTTGGTCAGGATTGCTATAACCCCTATGATGACAATGACTGCGGCAATGGTTCCAATCGTGCCGATGACATGCGAAGTAATAGTTTGACCTACTGCTTTATCATATATATCTATTTTATTTATTGCAGCCAGCGGGATCGAGATAAGTGAATCCTGCTCCACAGCGTGCTCTGCAATATAGAGATGAACTTCAATGGTTGGGTTACTGGAAATAAAACGTGGTTTATATTTATGGTATACCAGTTTAGGATTTAATGTTTCATAACTCTGGTGATTTACAGGCAAATATTCAATGGCACCACTGATCTCTTTTTTCTCATCGTTTAAAGAGACTGATTTTAAATGCCATGCATTTGTTCCTTCATGGACTATGAAATATTTTGATTTATTTTTAATCTGTTCATTCAAAGGGGCAGTTGTAGTGGATGTTTTGACTTTGTAATAAGAAGAACAGCCGATGACAAGATTAATAAAAGCAAATAATAGGAATATTGAAATTTCAGGACCATAATTCCTGACAGAAAATAATTTAAGGCCATTGAAATAGTTGGATAATGATTTTAGTTTATTCATATCAGCTGATTTAGAATTTGAATATTATTTATAATCTCAGGAAGGCAGCTAAACTTTATTCCTGCTTAATTCCAAAGAACGCTGTTAGGGAAAGATCTATCCATACTGATTAATAATGATTCTAAAAACAAAAAAAGCCTGCACACAGGCACAGGCTTTCGTTGGCATTGAATAAAAATGATGAGAATTACTTCACTACAATTTGTCTTGCTGCGATACCCTCGTCGAACTGGAATTTCAGTACATACAGGCCTGGTATAAGTTTGTCAACGGATAAATGGAAATAATTTGAATTAATATTGGAAAATTGATTTACCAAAGAACCCTTCATGTCGTAAACTCTTATGCTTCTGATGGGATGGTCTATGGCTGTGCCAATAAAAACTTCGTTGAAAGAAGGATTGGGATATGTAATAATATTTATTTCGTTCGGGTCAATAGGATCATTAGTTGCTACTATACACAAATCCATGCATTGATATAATCGTGGCAATACAAAAGCAAGAATGGTGTCAATATATCGCTCAGCCTTTTCACGGCTCATATGTGGATTGTCCTTTAATCCAGCTTCACAGTTCGGATTTGTGTTGCAATCCCAGAAGTTCCATGGTGTCCCATCTGTAATCGTATCTCCCAGAACCAGATATAGATTATCAACTCCTCCACTTCTGCTATCAGCAACATCTGTCACGCTCCTTTCGAAATCATTTGAATAATGTGGAGGTTCCAGGCATGCATTATTCCCATACTGATTTGCCAAATCCGACACGATGCGTGAGCCCTGAACTTCAACAATCCTTTGGTCACCAACACGAACATAATCTTCTCCACAAGGTGTTGTTTGATCATATGGAGCGTGAATACAGATAATAGGTGGTTGACCGGGCTCCATCCAGGCTGAATCTGCCACTGCACCTCCCATGCTGACAGCTGCTTTGAATGAAGAACTATACTCAGGATAATTTGAATAACACAAAGTGTCTCCTACCGGATATGGAAAAATATCCGCATAATCCGAATTCATAACTCCGATTTGCTTTCCTTCGGGATCACCGTTTATATCCTGAATGATCATTGGAATTATAGGATGCAATGTGTCCGGAGTATGTATTAAAAATTTACCTTTCGAAGCAGTTGGTATCTTATTATAGGAATCGAGACATCCTGAATTTATAGCCAGATACCCTCCTGTATCATCTCCGAATAAAACGATCTGGCTTGTATCAATCCCAAACGGATTACCATCTTCTACCACGGATTTTTTAAAATAACGAACACATGTATTTGCATCCTGAACTCCCCTGTACGCCGCATTAATAATGCCTAATCTCGCAATTTCCTCGGGTAACGCAAATGGATTCCACCCTAGCCTGTAATCTGCAGAGGCGACGACATATCCTGTACTGGCTATACGTCTGCACATCTCCACGACTGAGCTGTCTCGTTTTGTCCCCACCGGACTTTGATTATAAGGAAAAGGGATAAAGTTGCCGGAATGGAAAAAGATAATCAATGGCCTTAGGCCTCCGTTACAAGTTGAATCGTCCTTTGGTGGTTTATATAAATCAAAGAAGAGTGGTTCCCTGATGGCTTCTCCCAATGGATCCAGGTACAGAATGGTGGCATTTTCAGCGTATACGTGATCATAGCTTACTTCAATCGAAGTATAGTACTTATCAAGATACCTGACAGGTTGGCTGTAAAGATTGAAAGCAATCAACATTAGAAATGTGGAGTAAAATAATTGTCTCATGTTTATCATATTTAAATGTGAATGAAATGGATTTAGAAATTATAGGAAAGACTGATATAAGTATGCCGTCCAACTTCCGGGCCGCCATAGACTTCGAAATGCTTATTGTTGAAGAGATTAGATGATCCGATTTTAATCGTAGTTTTTATTTTTTCCACAACCACATTTATCTGTGCATCGATCACCCCATATGCGGGTACAAATCCTGTAAATTGCGGTGATCCTTCGAAACGAAAGCCTTCCACCCATTTATAATTGATGCTGAAACCGGATCTTTTAAGGACAGGTGATTTTGTGATCTTCATATCCCATCCCGAAATACCGATGTTGAATTTATTTTCCGGTGTATTGTAAGCCGGAATGATTGGGTCCTCGACTACGGTCTTGCGAAGAGCATTGTAACTATAATTGCCTGCGAGGGAAATATTCCGGAACAAATAATATTTCAGACCCAGGCTGAAACCATGTGTAGTTACTTTGTTTGCCGTATTTGCAGAGTATCGAAATACCTGAAAATTTTTGAAAACAGGGATGGGCGTTCCGCTTTCAATATATGCTTTCCCACCTACTACATAACCCAGAAAGTCACGATACACATTTGTGTAATAAGTAGCATCTACATATAGGTTTTTTAAAAATTTAGTACGTACACCTATTTCAAACGTTTTCACTTTTTCAGGTCGAATGGGCTCTATATTGAAATAGTCTAATTTTTTCTTATCATTTGTATTCAGATATTCCCTGAATGATTCCAACGTAAATAGGCTATCTACTTTCCCGATATGTCCAGACAATATAGCTGGTCCTACATTCAGAAATAGATATTGATCCGTCAATGTTGGGTTACGGACTGCACTGGAAAATGATATTCGTATATTCGTTTCTTCTGCCGGATTATAAATTAAGCTTGCTGCAGGGGTATAATTCCATTTTAAGTTTTCATTTTTATCTGCTCTGAAAACAATCGCTCCAATAATTTTTTGATTAAAAAATTTATGTTCCGTTCTTACTGAGAAACCTATTTCATCATTCCGGATATGTGTTCCACTGGTATCACTGAATATTGTACCCCTGGAATGCGGAGCATATAATCTATAATTGCCCGCGAATCTTATTTCAGTCAATAGGGTTGGTGTAAATATGTATTCTCCTGCAATATGGAATAATGAGGATTTATCATAAAATTTCGTTCCTCCTTGTTCATTATTAAGTCTTGTCGTTATTATTTGGAAAACCGAATCGAAACTTGCACTGCCTGGAATGAAATAATCATACGTACCTCCTGAACCAATCCCAGTGGCTGTATTCGCATATTTCGTAGCTAATGCATGCCAGTATACAAGACTATCATGATAGACATTCAGCCAATTTTTCGCACTGTCGCAATCAAACTGAAGATCCGGATGTGGATATCCAAGTGAATACATGCGGTCAATAATCTCACCGTCTCCGTACCAGAAATTTTCATAGGACTTGTTCCATTTTTCATTGCTTTTGCTGGATTGCTGTAAGCGTAGGGCCGTAAAATAGGGGTCATAGGAGTTGCCTGCATCTTCATACGTGTGATACGCTCTGATAAAATATTTATCTTTTTTAATAAATTCAATCTTACTTTGAAAAAAACTGATGTTACGCAAACTAAACCGATTATCCCCCTGATAAACAGTTGTGCCTGCACCATAACTTGATGACATGATCAGCGTCGGTGAATCAATTTCACGTTTTGGTTTTGTACGATAATGAAAAGCAACATTTGCTTTATAATTCTCGGTTTGATAATCCACTAAATCAACTTCGTTATAACCTTTTCTATAAATTTTACCCAAACCAGGATGCGAAAAAAGATCCTGGCAGGATGTGTCCCCATAATCATTTCGATCATAATACTGATCACCATAGGTATTCACTGCATCGAAACCTCCGGGATTGGTGGCAGGTACCTCACTATCAGTTATAGGTTCATAATTTTCAGCTTTCCAGTCATTCACTTTCAAAGCAAAGACATTGGCTTTAAAAGCAAATACAGCATATCCTTTTTTATTTTTTACAATGTCTGCGAATCTTAATGCGCCTTCGAAAAGATTTCGCTCTCCCATTTTCACCATGGCTGATAATCCCGGATGAAGAAATGGGTTTTTCGTTTCCATTTTAATCACACCGTTGAAAGCAGATGGACCATAATATGCGCCGGCCGCACCTGCAATGACCTCTACCTTCAGCATGTCCAGTTCAGAAACGCCCAGAAAATTACCAAGCGAAAAATTCAATCCAGGAGCTTGATTGTCTACCCCGTCAATAAGTTGCAGCGTTCTGACAGGGCTAGTCGATGCAAACCCACGTGTATTGAGAATGGTAAAACCGAACGAGGCAGACAGTCCGTCAATTTCTTTCATCGATGCCAGGTTTTTGTAATAATCGACACCTCCACCACGCCTGGATTGGATAAAATTCATGGTTTCGCCTGAATTGGGATTCGAATCATCATCAGGGCTTAGAGAACCAGTGATGGTTATGGGCTTTAATACGATGTTGCTCTTAAGCCCAATTCGTGGCCTATCCGATTCATGATTAATTAAAGCATATGCAGTATCATATCCTGTGAAAGATATTTTCAGTGTGAGCGGGAGGCTTGTTTTTACATTTAGTATGTATTCTCCATTAAAATCAGTTACAGCTCCAACCGTTGTCCCTTCGATGACCACATTAGCTCCGATGACAGGCTGCTTATCTGAGGCATCAATGACTATCCCCTGCAAAATCACCTGTGCATGTGTATGTGGCGAAAAACCGGTGATCAATAACAAGCTCATGTAAATAATCGTTTTCATCTAATACCAATTAATTGATATTTCGTTTATTAATGCAGAAGTAAAACAACACCCTGATGAACCTAAATACCATACTGATAAATCAGTATTTAAATCTTATACTATCGAAGCTGAAAAAGACGAACTCAATTTATTTTGTCTAAAGTCAAATCCACAACATCCCTGTAATCCTCTTTGCGCCATGCTCTTCATTCGCAGGCTATTCAGGAGTAAGATGATGAGCATATATTTTGCGAAAGAATTAATTTCTTCGTCTTGATATTGATGCAAATGAATTTCTGTCAGAATGAAAGTCCTGTTGTAAAACATACATGACCAGGCACGCTAGCCAGGATTAATAGTCATTAGATAGGTTTGACAATAAAGTCTGAATTTGCCAAATACAATATTGATAAAGTAGTAATTAATTACATAATAATTTGCGGTTATCGACAGATTGACGATAATGCTCATTTGAATTATACCAGTAGATATTGTTTTGAAAGTATAATCTTCAAACATCGCGTCGGTATAAATTAAAAATCAATTTTGTAATAAAATAATGGTAAAAATCCCAATTGATATTCTTTCCGAATAGGTTCACCATCGGGGCTATCCGGAGAATAGGTCAGCGTGAGGATATTTTTAATTCCAAACAAATTAACGAGGTCAAGACCAAATTCATGATTTACCTTATTGGCATTTAACCTATAATTGATTTTTGCATCAACCCGAAAATAAGGTTTGAATTGCTGCGTGTTAACGGTAGCGTCTTTATAAATGATTTCCAGTTTAGTTGTGGAAGCCTCCTGATCCACTGGACCATACCATCGGCCACCAACATATGTGACTTTTGCGCCAATGTTTAATACATTCTTTTTCCTGGTTGTAAATTCTTTAGCGAATAAAGCATTAAAAGCAAAGCGCCCATTGAAGGTTGTATTTCTCCATATTTTATCAGCTCCCCTGTACCTGGCCGAAAATACAGAACCTGTCAGTAAATAATAATAGCCTTTGCTGAAGAATTTTTCAATTGTCAATTCCAAACCATAATTCCTGCCTGTTCCTTCATTGACTAAATGATCAGGTAATACTCTCTCAAATCCTGAACCTGCATTGATGATCGAAAATGAGGTTGGGTGATCGTCCACCGGTATTTGAAACAGGTATTGATAATACGCTTCCATTTTTAGGCGCAGGTTGTCAGAAAGTAATCTGTCGTAAGCTAAAACAGCATGCATACTTCTCGTCAGTCCCATGTCCAGGTTATATTCCTGAGGATCACTGTCGATCGTATGATTGCTGAAATAATACATGTAGGGCGATTGTATCTGTGAATGCAATCCTGTCCCAAAACTTATTTTTTGCGCAGTATTTATCTGGTAACTCAATCCAATCCGGGGCTCAATAGGCGAAAAACTTTTATGGTTGATCGAAAAATAAAGAGAAGTAATACCTGCTGTTCCAGTCAGCTTTTCGCTGATTTGATGTTTAAATTGAATAAAAGGCTGCAACAAAATGGCCTGATCCCGGCTGTCCCATCTAATCGTCCATTCACTGAGTTGATTCAATTCATCGGGAACATTCAAAGGAATAATGGATCTCGCACTATCGATATACATCATGTCATATATATCTGCGTTAACCCCTGCCTTCACATTTGTTCGTTGATTTAATTTCTTATTGAAAAATGTATTGAATGAATATTTATTTTCCCGGAATGTATATTCAAGAATACGGGGCAATGAATCAACTTTATAATTTCCAGCTCCATCCACATGACGATAGATATAATTATGATCTGAGTCTATATTAGAATGGGATGCTGATAATGTAAATTTTAGATACCCATCTCTGGAAACAGGCTTTGTAAGACTTAGTCCCAGTAAACCCATATCAGAAGCAAAATATTGATCCCGGTCATTTTGTCCATAGATCACTGTTTCCTCATTCGGCTTTTTTGCATCGCTGATGATTATTCCTACCTTGCTTGTACCTCCCATTCCAAAAACAGCCAGGTTGCTTCCTTTTTTCGAAGGAAAATTTAAACGAAAAGCTGCATCCTGGTATCCCGGAATAGCATCCGTTCCCACATCGATCCCGAGGAAACTAAACAATTGGAGTGTAGAATATCGATACATGGCCAGATATGAAGAATGATTTTCTTTTGAAATCGGTCCTTCTGCCATTAATTCAGTTCCAAGAAAACCAAGCTGTGCACTCAATTCATGATGTTCATTATTTCCATTTCGCATTTTGAGATCAAAGACACCGGAAATACCATTTGCATACTCAGCAGGAAATGCGCCTGTGAAAAAATCTGAGCTGGCAAGGAATTTATTATTCAAAATTGTAACCGGCCCTCCTCCTGTACCTGGGATGGAAAAGTGATTCGGATTTGGAATATTGATTCCGTCTAAGCGCCAGACCAATCCCTGTGGGGTATTGCCTCTAATGACAATATCATTTCTTGAATCATCTGCCCCCTGAACACCTGCATAATTAGATGCCATTCTTCCGGGGTCTCCCCTGCTACCCGCATACCGGTTAGTTTCCTCAACTGAAAATTCGCGACCCCCGACCGTTGCCATTTCATTACTTACCTCACCACTTTTCCTAGCACGAATGACAACCTCACCCAATAAACTTGTGCTTTCAACCATCTCTGCATTGATGATCACTTCTTTTGCCGAACTGAATGTAATATTGTGCATGACTAGCTCTGTGTACCCGAGATAGGAAAAACGAACTTCCTGCCTGCCCAATGGTATAGTATTGACTCTAAACCGGCCTTCTAAATCAGAAGTGCAGCCAAATGTGGATCCAGTTTCAGTGAATACCATAATATTCACTCCGATCAATGGTAATTGTGATTCATGGTCGAGGACGACTCCGCGAAGTGTCTGAAAAGATTGACTCTTTGCACTCAGAAAAATCATGACAAAAAATATAACGAGGTTGATTTTTTTCACATTAGACAGAGCATTAATGAATCAGGGATATCCCGAATTTGGGTCCCGGCAAAGTAATCGTATTAATATGGTCTGGCTTGTACTGATTAATGATGATATTTTGAAATCAACTATGAAATTAACAGACCATTTCAAATAAACTTCGATTAGCAGAATGACACCATACCGCGTTCCAAATTCAATAAATCTAATACTCATCTTTTCAGGACAGTCAATCTATACTGATTTATATTGAATCATCAGATGCAAGAAGTTTAAAGCGGAATTAACCTTTCCATTTTATTCCCATCGATCATCAATAGAAAATCATCAACCCAGAATTGTCCCCGAGCAAATAGTAAGATCTGTATCCTTACTAATTATCAATATTGAATTCAATCTTCATTCCCATGGATCTTCCATGCTACACCAAAATGTGGATAGACCGTATGATCATAAATCGATACGGTCACTTCCACATAAAAATATTTCAACCAGCATCCTAATGACAATGCCGGATATTTAACTTTGAATGGTATCCCCTTTTGAACATCCCGATATTTTCGGATATAAAAAGTATTTAGACTATACCGTGGTGTCAAAACAAGGGTAACATCCCCATTAAGTTTAAGGGATACAGGCAGAAATACATCCGCATTGAGAATTCCATTTTTTGATTTATCAATTTCTGTTCTGGTCCCAAATATCTTAATAGAATCATTTGAAAACGTGTAGCCGAAATCCGCGCCCAGGGCAATATTCATACCGGAATGTGAATCGAAGAGACTTTGTTGAACCCCCAAACGCAAACCCACTCCACCGATTATTTTGGGAAAATGAATGGCAAAACGAAAATCGGTCCGGTCAGAAATTCCATATTGAAAAGCCAATGATAGAGCAGGTGCGATCCCTAGCTTCCCTGAATAAAAAACTTCACCGGTCATAAAAGAGACAGAATCAATTTTTGCTTCTGTGCCCGTACCCAGGCCCAGATATCCATTCACATTACTTTTGCCAACAGGGACAGGATTATTTAAATACAGATTATTTGTGGCTGTGCACGAAATCAGAAAAACTGAAATCCCCAATGCAAATAAGGTGTTCACCGTCAGGTAACCAATGCAGTTCACTGGTGGCCAATGTTGCTTTATATATCTCCTGACCATAAAAATTATTATTGACAGTACT
>JBDTUE010000140.1:0-10954 GCA_040007895.1 Saprospiraceae bacterium
GACAATTCTACATGGTTTAATCGGCATATTCAGACCTACGTTGTTTGTCCGGAATCACCTAGAATAAATGTAGGTCTGTTATCTTGACAAAGGACAAACCACGTAGAATTAAATGTTATTAAAAAGGTGAACAAACTTTCAAAAAGACATCCGGACAATTCTACATGGTTTAATCGGCATATTCAGACCTACGTTGTTTGTCCGGAAATCAACTTATTACAATGTAGGTCTGCTATTTCGACAAAGGACAAACCACGTAGAATTAAATGCTATTAAAAAGGTGAACAAACTTCTCCCGAAGGTCCAAAGGACTCCCATGGAGGATTCCTTCAGAAAAAAAGCACTTGGACAATTCTACATGGTTCAATCGTAGTATTCAGACCTACGTTGTTTGTCCGGAATCACAAGAATAACAATGTAGGTCTGTTGTGAAAAAGTCAAATAGATTTTATTCCCCCTGGATTTCGCGACTGACCGGGTGTGAAGCTATTTTTATAAATTATCATTCAGCTTCCCACGCTGCTATTAATTTATCAAGAATTTTCAAATAAAGCTCAGTAGATACTTGTCTTTCATATTCATACTTTGTTTTATGAGCTATCACAAGGTCAAGTTTTGGCAGAACGGTAATAAATTGTCCATAAGCTCCTGTGGCGGAATAAGCGCCTTCAAAAGCTCCTTTGTTATACGGTGCATCCCAAATCCACCATAAGTATCCATAACCAAAATGAAAGTATGCGGTCTTATTTTGCATAGCTTCATTGTAACTGGTAACAACGGAAGTAGTTCTTTTTACCCAATCCGAAGGAAGCACTTGTTGGTTTTTCCACTTTCCGTTCCTTAGCATAAGGTAGCCTAAGCGGGCCATGTCACGCGTTGAAAACCACATATGATATGCCTTGTATTTTGACCTGGTGGTATCACCGGTCTTTCTTTGGGCTTCGATTTTCCAGTCCTGCATCTGAAGTGGTTTAGCCAGTATAGACTCAATGAGCTGGTATATGTTTTTACCCGTTTGTTGCTCCAGTATATAACCTGCTATATTAAAGTCCCAGTTATTGTATAACCAAAAGCTACCCGGTGAGACGCTGCCTCTTTTTGGCGCCATAGAAGAAGCGTCACCTTCATTACTTGCCGGATGGTAAACACCAGAACGAGCCGTAAGTAAATCTTTGATTGTGGCTTTCTTTTCGATGGGCAATAATCCACCCACATCATCAAGTCCCAGTTGTTCAATGGTAGTATTCAAGTTTATCTTTCCATTTGCAACAAAAGGTCCATATAACATGGAAAGAACACTCTTCCTGCAGGAAGCTAAATAACTAAGTTCTTGTTCATCGCCATATCCGAACAGGATTTTACCATGTTGAACTACAACCATACCTGTTGTTTGAGAGCTATCAATAATAAAACTTCGAAGTTGTTTGAGCTTTGTGTTGTTCCATCCATAGTCACTGGGATTGTTAATTCTTTCCCAGGTACTATCCGGATATACATCAACCATGCTTTGTAAAACCTTGGCTGTTTGAGCGGAAATTAAAAATGGGAGTAATAAACTTAAAACTATAAGTTTCTTCATGGTAAGGGTTTTTGTGCGTAAAGAGGCATACCTATCGGCGAACAGGCTGCACTAATGCATTGTTATATTAAGTTTATAAGCACGGCATTTCTACCAGTTTCATCGAAGTATTAAAATTTAACGAATCTACGTTTTTGAAGAATGTTTTATCATTACGATTAACGATTTCTCCATAGCCTTCAACAAACGTTTTATTTTCCAATTTAAATGCAATTTGCCTTGTTGATAGCAAACCTTCAGACATAAAATTATAATCAGCGATTAAAATATTATTCATCATCCTGCCTTGTAGAGTTCCTTCATTCTTATCTTTTTCTTTTAGCTTGTAAACTAAAGCTCCGGTAATAGTCCCATTATCATTCATTATTCTCAATGCAATAGTATCATTACTGGTTGCATATTCATAACAACTGATGCTCGATTGTTGTTTTTCTTCTGCAGGAGGTGCATTGACAACTTTGTTGTTTTTTTCTTTCAAATTACAAGAAGTAAAAAAGCTTGCAATAATTAATAGAATAATTTTTTTCATAAAAGTAAAGTTCGGTAAAATTTGAACACAATGTTTTTTGGCTTTGCGAAGGCGGTCAGACAACATGAAGACTCATGTTATTCTCTAGATATTTTCTATTTCTATTTTATTATGTCGCCTTATGTAGCGCATACAATAAAACTACCAAGGCCCATTCTGTTTAACTTGATAAAAGCGTTTGCCATCAAATCGATAGAGTCCTTGTCCGGTACCCCACCACATATTGCCTGACCTGTCTTGATACATACTTTGAACGCAACAGGTAAAACCATCTTTTGCTGTAAATACGGTAAACGGTTTTGAATTTGAATTCGGGATAGAAGGGTCATATCTCGTAGTGCTACCTCTTGCTGTGATCCAAATGATACCCGACTTTTCCAGATATATACCCCACACTTCACTTCCACCTAATCCGTCTTTGGTGGTGAACTCAGTAAATGTTTTCCCCTGCCTCTGCGGCAGGCGGGCGTCATATTTGCAAATACCACCATTCATAGTAAACCAAAAATTTCCTGTTTTATCCTGTACCATGCCGCCTGCATAGTTATCTCCCAGACCTTCTTTTTCCGTAATATTTGTAATGGTTTTGCCATCATAGCGATAAACTCCATGATCTGCTGAAGCAAACCAGATATTTCCCATTTGATCTTCCAGTATGTCTCTGACTTTTATAGAACCGAGCAATGGAAATAGAGAAAAACATTTCCCATCTAAGGTATCGGCAGACGGGTTATATCGAAAAACACCGCCATTTGTACCTACCCAAATGTTATTTGATTTGTCTACCAGAATACTCTTTCGACTAATATCGATATTACTTAGTCCACTTTTTTCTTTATAATTTCTAAATTTTGTTCCAGCGTCACCAGACGCGTCGTATTTATAAACACCCTGATCAGTTCCAATCCACAGATTTCCTTTATGATCTTCAGTAATTGCAAAAACACTATTACAACTAAAGCCGTCCAGTGAATTAAAGTAAGTTATAGATTTTGTATCATATCGAATTAGACCTTCGCCAATGGAACCGAACCATAGATTTCCTTTTGAATCCTGAAAAATGCTTCTAATGTATTGGCTTACCAGCGTAGTATCAAAATCGGGAGCGAAACCAGGTGTCGTGGCATTTCTTATTACTATTGGATTTGGTTTGGAAGTGATTGTAGTATTCTTCGATGTATTTGTTGTTACCTGTCCTTTGCAGGAAGTAAAAATTGTCAAAAAGCTAAGAAGTAATATTTTGTTCAATGCCATACTTATACTTTTTACTGATTTAAATTTTTGATATGCTCAATGTTTTTAAGGTCACCCTGCATAATGCACGGGCAGATGTTGTCGATGGTTGGCGATTTGAAATTCGTCCACCGGAACCGATGCCTGGATTTTTGATAAAGATAAATAATATGAACTAATGTTTGGCTTTGTTTGACTGAGCTGATGCTTATGGTTTTAGTGGATAATAGATCTTACTATATCTACGTTTTAACAAATATCACTTTTGTGGTTCTTCTAAATCGCTGCTTAAATATTGATTTATCAGATTTTGGTTTACCCGCTTCGAATAAAACTTCAATAAATGCTATATTATACTAATTTTAATAAAATAATTCTGTTGATCAATTGTATAATAATGTTGCTATTTTGAAAAGCTTCAGAAGATAGTTTAAAACTTAATCCCATGATCAAAAATTTGTTCCTTGCGATTTCAATTGGAAGTTTTCTATTCCTACCTGATTTGTTCATCTACCGAACTGCTGCTTTGGCGACGCAATCGCTGCCTCTGCATACTGGTGTGGTTTCTCCAGCTTCTTCATCCGACATCCTTAAGGTCATCCTGCTTGGTAGCGGTGTAGGACCCAAGATTAATCTGGAGCAATTCGGACCGAGTATACTTATTGAAGCCGGAGGAGAGCGTTTACTATTTGATTGTGGTAGGGGCGCCACTCTCAGAATGGCGCAGCTTGGAATAGCACATGGTTCAATCAGCCGGTTATTTTTGACTCACCTTCATTCTGATCATGTAATTCAAATCCCCGATTTACTTTTAACCGGTTGGGTTGGTGGTGGACGTGAAATTCCACTTGAGGTCTGGGGGCCGGAAGGCACTAGTGACATGATGGATCATATGCAACAAGCGTTTGCCTTTGATATTCAAATGCGCCGTGACATCGATGAAAAAATGCCAGGTGAAGGCATCAAAGTATTGAGCCATAACATCAGTGAGGGCGTTGTGTTTGATAAACAAGGCATCAAGGTCACTGCATTTCTCGTTGATCACAGCCCGGTAAAACCAGCATTCGGATACCGGATCGACTATCGTGGCCATTCTGTTGTATTGTCCGGAGATACTCGTGTTTCTGAGAATTTGATTCAGTTTGCGCAGGGAACTGATGTCCTTGTTCATGAAGCATTGGATGAAGAGACGGTAAGGAACTGGGTCCCCAACAATCCACTACTATTGAAAGCTATCCTTGCACATCATACCACACCTGAACAAGCAGGTGAAGTTTTTACACGAATCAAGCCTCGGTTAGCTGTTTACTCTCATGCACCCAATGCAGAAAGAGTGATCACTCAAACAAGGAAAACATATAATGGTCCGCTTCAGGGCGCAGAGGATCTGCTCACTATTGAAATTGGCGAAAGAGTCGAGGTTCACCACTTTGCCCAATGAATCTGTTCGATAATTATGGATGAAATAAGAAAAGGAGTAAGATGAATCCTACAAGAAATAGTAGCATAGTCCATATGGAAAAATGTGAAGCCAATAAGAACTAGATACTATTTCAATGATAAGCCAAACAAATACGAACCACCAAAAAGTGTCTCTGTTCGCGCTTTAATTATTTCATTTTTACCGAAGACTTTCTAAAGGCAGATTCATACATCGCTATCCAATCTTTCACCGACATTTTACTCATCAGTTCACCAAACAATTTAAAAGGGATCTTCTCCGGCTTCTTAAAGCGGATACAGCTTTTTCCCATATCCAGTTTTGCATCCGTGTGTTTCGGATACTCTGTAGTAAACCATTTCAGCAATTTCGGATCAGCATAAATGCCCATGTGATAAAAGGCAATAAAATTTTTCTGACTCGCAAAACCGGCAAAAGGCAAAGGATCCTCGGGTTTGCAATGGTAACCGTCCGGATAAATTGAATGAGGTATTACGTATCCCATCATTCCGTAATTCATGGTTTCCTTAAAACCTTTAGGCAGATTTTTTAGTATTTCTTTACGCAATTTGATAATGGCTTCTTTTCTGTCTTCCGGCAATTCATTGATATACTCATCCGGTGTTTTGGCTTTTGACTGCATGATTTTAAAGTTTAATTAAATTGAAAAGGTTATGGTTGCCGGCAAACCGGTTGTGTCCATACATTCTCGAAAATAAGAATAGTATTATTAATTTATATATTTTTTCTGGAAGTATTTGCCTTGGATAGGAGCAGGTGTTGTTAGTGTTAGCCTCTTTCGTGTTTTCCGCATTGGGACACCAAGGACAAAAGGAGTTATTCGACTTATACAATCGAGCACTGCATCAGGGAAGAACCAGCGGAACTGAGGGAGGCCGTGATGGAGTAGTGGATTTTCATTCGGAAACTTATGGATCAATCACCTCAAACACAAATAGAATAGAGTCATCATTAACCGGCAACATCCAGGAAGACACAAAACCATTTTTACAACCCTGAGCTTGAATTATAGTAGTAAGGAATAGCATCTTTAAATGAATGTAAGCACAAATACTTTATCAAATAATGTTCGATATCAAAAGGAGCCTATATTTTCTCAGCGGGAAAAACAACGAACTCATTGATTTTTTTTAATAGACAGACTATCCCAGAAGGGTTTTACCGGTAAAGTATTATTTAAGATCAGGTGAGTATCGACTAACGGTTTGATAGGTTTCTCAGGTATGTGGATTGAATCCAGTAAGTATTGTTTTTTAAAACTTAGGAAAAAAGAATCAACCGCCAGCTCTGCCCGTTTGGTAGCCGTCACACGACAGATAGAGTCCTGATTTGCCCTGAATATTTTCATCCTGATATCTACCAGTTCTTTAACCTGCTTGGGGATTTCGGTGGAAGTGCAGGCACTTATCACCACCGCCAGTATACATATAATTTTAGCGATTCCCTTCATGGCCCGGTATTGAATCCAACAATAATTTTATTTCTTCTGACCTCCGCTGGTAGATGCTATCATACGCAATTCTATAATAGGATTCTGTATTTGCTTTACATATGCTGTCCATGGTGGGTTGTTCTTTGAGCATCATTTGCTGCACCAGGGTATCACTGGAGTTAAGCCATGTTTTAATGGCCCTCGGATTAGCTTCATTACAAGCGAAGAAGGGTAGGGTGAGCAAGAAGATGATTAACCACTTCATATTGTACCGGTCTCGTGTACTTTTTTTCTTAATTCAAAGTTTTCTCCGAGATAAACTTTGCGCACCAATGGATCTGCTGCAAGGTATTCAGCTGTTCCCTCCCGGAGAATACTACCTTCAAAAATAAGATAGGCGCGATCCGTTATAGACAGTGTCTCCTGTACATTGTGATCTGTAATTAATATGCCTATATTTTTTAATTTCAATGCAGCTACTATACTTTGAATGTCTTCTACAGCAATGGGATCGATACCTGCAAATGGTTCATCGAGCAATATAAATTTAGGATTGGTGGCTAAGGCCCTGGCTATTTCTGTTCTTCGTCGTTCTCCACCGGATAATGAATCTCCTTTGTTTTTTCGCACTTTATGCAAACCAAATTCTGAAAGCAAGGATTCGAGTTTTTCAACCTGATCCTGTTTATTCAATTTCGTCATTTCTAAGACAGCGCTGATATTATCTTCTACACTCAATTTGCGGAATACAGAAGGCTCCTGGGGTAAGTATCCAATGCCACTCCTGGCACGAATATACATCGGAGCAGAGGTGATATCTTCCTGATCGAGGAAGACCAGGCCCTGATTAGGTTTAATAAACCCCACCATCATGTAAAACGTCGTGGTCTTTCCGGCTCCATTCGGACCTAATAAACCTACGATCTCTCCTTGTTTTACATTAATACTTACGTCTTTAACTACTTCCCGCTGACCATATTTTTTAAACAGGTGTTCACTGCGCAAGGTCAGTTTATTTTCCGCTTTGATCATGGTTTCCATTTTAATTGTTCACGAATTTCCCAATTGGCCCTTACACTATAATTTTTTTGTAAGAAGATTTTTTCAGGTTGTATTTTATTTAGATAATCTCCACCATCCCAGCGGCTATTTTTATTCAGATCTTCCAGTATTTGAACATCATAACTTCCGGGTGCAAGATATCTGTACTCCACATGAAAAGCGGAAGTTCCGGTATGATTATTTATTCTAACCGGTTTGTTATTCTCCATAAGGCTTATGGTATAATCTTTAGTGCTATCCAATTCAGTAATATCCAGTATCAAAACTCCGGTCTCCTCTGAGGTTAATCCTTTTAGTTTTAACCGAATGGTATCTTTTAATGAATTTCCGGCATAATCTTTTATAGCTCCGGGTAAGAAGGTATAGGTATAGGTATGTGCTTCTTCACAGGGACAATAGATCTCCAATATATTAGTGGCCGTTCCGGGTTTGATATGAATAGGGATATTGGTTTTTGTCGTATCATCGATGAATGTCATGCGCACCGTATCTGTCATTCCGGTTGGATGATTAAACTCCATTTCCTTGTATCCGCCTGGGGCTAATGATTGTTGACTCCTCATTACCAGCGTCGGTTTAAAAGAATCGATCGATAATTTTTTAAATTTATTGATGGCAATAGTATCGAAGACTTTGTTTTTGTCGCTGATTTCAAGATCCCAGCCCTGTGCAGAGACGGGAAGATAATAGACATGGAGAGAATCTTTTGAAAGCATCAAAAAACTCTGAACCTTTCCAAGCGAATCATTCAAAATCCTGGTTTTAAGATCCTCCAGCGTGATATTCGTAACCAATTTTACTATACCGGGTACATCTGTCGAATAAGATAAAATTTTGGGTCTGATATATGATTTGTAAAAAGGTATATTAATGGTAGTACTGTCTTCTCCGGCGTTGACCCTTCTGGTTAAAAACCCAAATAGCTCTTTGTCCTGATCGTAGATATAGTTTGAATTGGCATCTTCCAGTACAGCAATTTTATAGGTAGTGTCTTTTATATTTTGAATATTGAATACACCTCCTTTATCTGTCCGGTTAAAATAGATCGGTTTTTTTTTGAATACCATCGTGTCCTCATTAGATGTATACAGCATGACCAATAGTTCCTCTTTTGGTTCGCCGGTTAACGCATCATATACTTTACCGCTTATTTTACCGGTATCAATGATATCACCTGTACTGAATACAAAACGAAGATCCTTCACAATATTCCCTTCTGTAAGATCTTTTATGGATTTTCCGAAATTGATTGTATACGTAGTTTGAGGTAGCAGGACTTCTCTTGGATCCAGGTTTACCTTAATTCCTTTTCCTTTTAATTCTATTTTAGGAGGATATTGAAGTGGTGGTGAAACGATCACTTGTTTAAAGGCATCATCCAGTTTGATCCATTCATTAAATATCAACGAGATAGGAGCTTTAGTTTGATCGGGATGAAAATTGCGTTGGAGTCCTTTAGTTGATTCTGCCGAATCCATTATCGGAGGATCGAGGTCACGAACTCCACCATCCGGCTGGCCAATATTGGCACATCGATAGAGCGTTGTACTTATTGTCAAAATAAAAAATAAATAGTGTATACCCTTCATCAACTGCGGGGCAAAGTTAACCGGATCTGATTAACTATGTTAAGATCGTTGTGTTAGTTGAAAAAATCGGGCTGTATCAACTGATTCTCCAAATTTCCAGAAGATCAGGTATTTCGCTGAAACCGCGGATGAAATTTGTGCAGGGTCTCTCTTAGATAATCCGTATCGAGGTGGGTATAAATTTCTGTTGTCGTGATTGATTCATGTCCCAGCATATCCTGGACAGCTTTGAGATCGGCGCCTCGCTCTACCAGATGCGTTGCGAAGGAATGCCTGAACGTATGAGGACTCACTTGTTTGTGGATTCGGGCTTTGGCAACCAGGTCTTTTATCATCTGAAAGACCATGATTCGGGATAGTTTGCTTCCACGCAGATTGAGAAACAAAATATCTTCGGAACCCTTCACTATTTTACGCATTTGTCTCCTTACACCTGCTTTGTATAGGGCAATATGTTTTAGCGCTTCTGATCCTATGGGTACGATCCGTTCTTTATTATTTTTGCCGATCACTTTTATGAATCCAATGTCTTCATAAATCATAGAAATCCTGAGACTGATTAATTCGCTCACCCTCAAACCACAGGCGTAAAGTGTTTCAAGCATTGCCCTGTTGCGGACGCCACTATCAGTGCTCAGATCAACCAGGGAAAGAATCAAATTGATTTCATCAAGGCTGAGTACATCGGGATATTTTCGAGAAAGCTTGGGTCCTTCCAATAATTCAGTAGGATCATCGGTACACAGATCTTCTACCATCATGTATTTATAGAAAGCTCTGACACCCGACCTGATACGGGCTTGTGATCGTTCATCCTGGCCACTTTCATCCAGGTATTTGACGAAGGCTTCAAGCTGGGATAATTGAAGTTTTTCCGGGCTTAAACCTGTAAATTTTTCACTGATGAATCCGGCTAATTTTTCAGTATCTCTTACATAAGCTTCAACCGAATTAGAGGATAATCCCCGTTCCATCCGGAGGTAAGCACTGAACCCATTAATCGTTGATCGCCAATCCACGTGGGCAAAGATATATTATTATATTTTATAATATGAATCTTTGGAAATCTTGGATATGAAGACGGATGAAGGCGTTAATCTTATTTGAACTTTTTTCCATTATTTTTGGACCATGGAAGTATTGCCATCGGTGACCAAATTTGAAGATTTAGATTTGAATAAGCTTTACACCTATGCTGATTATTTGACCTGGCAATTCAAAGAAAGGGTAGAGCTTATTAGGGGCAGGATATTTAAAATGAGTCCTGCACCAACATCGTATCATCAAATGATTTCAAGTAAACTGCATGTTGATATCGGAAATTTTTTAAAGGGAAAGTCTTGCTTGATTTTTTCTGCACCATTTGATGTACGACTTTCCAGGAAAAATACCTTAAACGAAGATATCTCAACCGTAGTCCAGCCAGATCTTTGTGTGATATGTGATAGGTCTAAGATTGATATTCGAGGTTGTCTTGGCGCACCCGACCTCATCATTGAAATTTTATCTCCGGCAAACTCACAGATTGAGATCACTAAAAAGTTTGATTTATACGAATTAAACCAGGTGAAAGAGTATTGGATAGTATATCCCTATGAAGGAACTGTTCAAATTTATATACTTGATGGATCCGGTAAATTCTCTACTCATAGACCTTTGTCTTCCGGAGATATTGTCCAGTCCACTGTTTTAGAAGGATTTACGATCCAGGTTGATTCTATTTTTGAAGGACTGGACTTTAAACTAATGTAAAGAAATCTCTTTTCCGGACCACGATTACTTATTATATTTGCGCCCTCTTAAAGGCTAATTTTTGATTTAAGAGATTGACATCATGGCGTGGTAGCTTCCCGATAAAGATTGGATCGTTGCTTTAGTCATTGAATTAAATTGAATAGAAAGCATTGGCGTGGTAGCTCAGCTGGTTAGAGCACGCGATTCATAATCGCGAGGTCGAGAGTTCAAGTCTCTCTCACGCTACTTCTTTTAATCATTTATTTAGATAGCTCAGTTGGATAGATCCCAGTTTTTCAGCGGGACGCGAGGTCGAGAGTTCTCCAAAGGATCC